>CAYJTX010000085.1:0-10256 GCA_964372615.1 uncultured Bacteriovoracaceae bacterium
TGCCATTCCCCGGAGTCCTTCGCCGTCCGGGCCCTCGCGCGCCGGGTGCTGCGGGAGCTCGGCCTCCCGGGGGCGGCCGTCGTGAGGGACCGCCGGCCTGGCGGCTGGGGGCCTCCTCGGGCTCCGGGCGCCGATCTCAGCCTCTCGCATGACGGGCGCTGGCTTGCGGTGGCGGCCCGGCCCTACTTGCTGAAGGCCACCGAGTCGATCGGAAGCGTGAGGATGGGAGAGCTCAGCTCTCCGTCGATCCCTCGGTAGATCGAAGTCCACGACGCGTTTCCCGTGAGCATCGTGTTCGTCCCGGCGTCGACGTAGAAGAAGTCTCCGCCTCCTGGATCGATGAAGAAGCCCTTGAGGCGCATTCCCATTCCGGTTCCGCCTGAGCCCGGCCGACCGGCCAGCTTCGGAAATTCCCCCTCGGTGACGGTATCGAAACCCATTCCCGCCAGGTTGACCGAGGCGGAAGTTGACGTCGAGACCATGGCGCCCCCGTTCAGCGTGATCTTCACGACGTCGGACATGTCCCTGCCCATTCCGTAGATCATGCCCGAGCGAAAATCGACTCCGATGAAGAAGACCGAGCCGAGAACCTCGAACTCCTGGACGTTGGGGCGAGTCGCGGTTCCGTCGTCCGAGACCCCGTCGGCCGCACCGGTGCTGATGCAGTCGATCGGGTAGCCGCCGCAGTTGCTGTAGCGGATGATCTTCCCGGGCTTCAGGATGTAGACGGAGAGATTGCGCGGGTGGACCGCGATGGATTGTCGGCCCATCGCGAGGAGGGTCGTGGCCCCGACCTGTCGGTAGAGGCTCGCGAAGGCCCACGCTCCCCACTGGCCGTTCGCCCCATGGCCGCTGATGTTGTAGACGCGACTGTCGGCGCCGCTGACGTAGTAGCGAACGCTCGGAAGCTCGGGGCGGACGACGGCTGCGGCGGTGCACATCCACCGGGGAATATTTCCCTGGTAGGTCGTGGGGCTCGCGCTGTCCCAGGGCAGTCCGGCGAACTCCTTGATATTCGTGCTCGTCGACGGGAAGTCCATGAGCCCGGTGACCGTTACGCGGATCGCGTCGCCCGCGCCGTCGAAGTCGTAGAGCGAGGCGTTCGGCGCGAACCCTCCCGCGACGAGGCCGGCGTCCGGGCATTTGTTGTCGAACTGGGAGGCGCGGGCGGCCGGAAGCGGCGCGGCCACTCCCATTTTCCAGGGGGTCTCGAGCTCGAGCTTCACGTACATCTTGAAGCCGGGGATCTCGTTGCGGACCCTGCGGTCGGGCGCATGAACGGCCCCCGTCAGGCACTGCTCAGCGGTTGCAGTCTCGTTGAAGGCCGTGTTGTCGCCGACGCACTCGCGCACGCCCAAGGCCTTCATGTTGGAATAGGTGGTTCCCGTGGGGGCCCACGTCAGAAGCGAGGCGGTGCTGGTCAAGCCAGTGCATATGCCCGGAAAGTGGAGATTGTATCTCAGCTTCGAGTAGACGAAACCGCCGTTTCCGAGAGTCGTGGTCGTGGGCGCGGATCCCCCGGTGCTCATTCCCGAGACCGCGGTATCGGAGAGCGTCGGCACCGTGAGCAGGTTGAACTCCGGCCTCGCGGCGGCCGTGGCCTCCTCGGCGAGGTTCACGGCCCTTCCGAAGCGGTACTCGTCGAGCTTGCCGCGGATGATGTTCTGGCAGAGCTGCCGGGAGTCCCCGTACTTGCTCTGCTTCTTCACTGAAATCATGAGTGGGTAGAGGGCGACCGCCGCCATGCCGAAGATCGCGAAGGCGATGAGCGACTCGACGAGCGATCCCCCCTCGGAATCCCCAAGGCCAGCCCACCTTCGCCCGTCTTGTTTGCTCACTCTCCCCTTCAGTTGGTAGATCGAATCCGCCCCGAGTCCTGATTAGGCCTATAGTATACCTAATAACTCTGTTTACGCGAAGGGCTGGAACCCAAGTGTTTCCAGTTTAAAATTAAATATTTGCAAGTGTCCGGATCGCCGTGGTTTTCCAAAATGCACGCGAAGATCCGTTGCGTCATGGGTCTATCGGCGGGAGAATATAGATGAATCCTAAGGGGGATTGCGTGGACGCGAAGCGTCTTAGGGAGAACTCCGTTCTCGGTTCGTCAGGGACGACTCTGGTCGAGCTCATGGTCGCGGTCGCGCTCTTTGGCGTGCTGAGCCTCGCCATGATGACGCTCTTTGGAGATCACTCCCTCCAGATCGCGAGGGCTCGAAACGAGGCGCGTCTTTCGGAGCAGCTGGGGGAGTTCTCGGAGGCGCTCGACCTCTACCTCAGCGGAGTGACCCAGGTGATCTCGTGCGGCTGCACGAACAGCAACCCTTGCATCTACTCCGCCGGGGCGACGGAGCTCGAGGATTGCACGGTAGCCTCCGTCGACTGCAATGTTGCGCCAGACCCGCTCCTTCGCTTCGAATTCGAAGATGCCGCGAACCCGTCCGATGCGGTTCCGGCGGCGGGTTGCCTCAACAGCGGAAGCAGTCCCGTCGCGGTCGCAATCGCGCCGGATCGGATGATCCTGCGGGGCTGCAAGAAGCGCATGCGGCTGACCTATACCCCTCCTGTCCTCGAGGTGGGGCCGACACCTTCTCAGCCTGGAACCCTGACGATCGATCGTGAGGACCCGACGGTCGCCTCCCCCACTCAGGGAGCAGGGCTCACGACCCTTCACACGCTGCGCGGGGTGTACATGGTCAGGTGCGGGCACCTCTCGCCGACCGGTTCGGATACCGGCGTCGCATCCAAGGACCACTTCCGTCTGCACATCCGAATGAAGGAGAGGATTCGCAACGACATCGCCGCGTCGGACCTGAACATGTACGAGAGCTGGGCGCAGGGCGGGCTCGGTTTTTTCCGGGGAACTCATCGGGAGACTTCTCTCGACTTCTCGTTCCAGAATCTCTCGGTGCACGGAGTGCATTTCGGCAAGCCGTTCTCGTTCCGGGACTGCGTGCTGGGCTCGTCGTCCTCAGCTGACGGCAGCTACTGCTGCTCGGGCTACCGCCTGGTGAACGGGAACTGCCTGCCGATGGATAACTGCGTGGCCGGGGGGCCTCCCCCGCTCCGGGTGGGCGTGGCCCCCTCCGATCCGAGCGATCCGAACGCCTTGGCGGAATGCTGCTCCCACACGATGAACGGGGCGGCTGGGACGTGCCGATGAGGTGGGCGGCGGGTGGTGGAGGAGAAGCGGGTCAGGCGCAGATTCTGTCGGCGGTCATGCTGGGCATCGTGATGCTCACGGCCTCCCTCTACTCCCTCCAGCATGCCCAGCAGACTTCGGAGTGGCAGGTGAAATCCACCAAGCGCATGGAGATGCGGTCCGCCCTCGACCTCGCCATCAAGCATGCGGCCTATCTCTATCACTTCGAGTCAGGCTGCGACCCGGTCGTGCTGAACGACAAGCTCGCCTACCTCAATCTCGACGGTTCGCAGAAAGTGCCGACAGCGGCTGATCCGTTCGGGACCCTCCGGCAGATGAACGTGACCGTCAATTCGATTACCTACCGGGTCGCCTTTGGTCCGTTGAGCCGCCTGACCTGGACGGGGAACGCGAGCCCGGTGGCCGACCCCGTGATCGCGAGCTACCTTCCCTCCCTTTCCCAGGACGTGCTCTTCGAGGTCTGGACCTCGGCGGTTCGAAATCGCGTCGTTCGCCGGGCCGTCTTTATCAATACCTGTACCCACCCGTGCAGCAGCGTGGTCGCCAACTCCTCTCCGTGCGAGATCCAACGCGACCGCTCCATCGCCTACCACCGGATAACCACGCCGGGCACGTTTCCAGGGGGGAGCGCGGCTAGCCCGGATACCTCGATCTGGGGCGCGGGAGGGAGGCGCTGCGGACCGGGCTCCGCGCGGGCGATCGGCGACGTCACGGCGACGGCTGGGACTCTGGACGTCTACGATCTCGTCGTGCTGCAGACTTACCTCAGGAGCGGGGATGTCCGCGGCTCCGGCGGCAGTTCCGTTCTGGTGGGGGCCGCGGGTGTCACGGCCTGCGGCGACCTCAATAACGACCAGCTGGTCGACGAGCGGGACCTCAATATCGTCGAGAAGATTCTGAGGGGGTATCTCTACTGGACTCCGAGTCATTACTGACACGGGCCTGATACGGGCTTTGACCCTCCCTCCCGAGGTCTGGTATAATTCGTGGTACCAGTCAGTAGAACGTAGGCTAACGATTCCGGGAGAGGCGAACATATGTGGCTTGGGAAACGGTTTCTGAAGGGAAACGAGGGTTTCACGCTCGTTGAGCTCATGATCGTCGTCGCGATCATCGGCATCCTCGCCGCGGTCGCGATCCCGAACTACCAGAAGTACCAGGCTAAGGCGCGGCAGAGCGAGGCCAAGATCGGGCTCGCCGCGATGTATACGGCCGAGAAGTCGTTCTCCGCCGAGTCCTCGAGCTATACGACCTGCCTGAGACAGATCGGATACGTTCCGGAAGGGGATGCAACAGCCGCAACAGCTGGTGTCAGGCGATACTACGCCATGGGTTTTCCCGCGGCGGTTACTGCGGCGAGCTGCGGTCCGGCTGGCGCGAGCGCCTGCAATTTGTACGACTACAACAACGCCTCGGCCAACTGCGTGGCTGCCGACGTAGGATGGTCTGGGACGGCACGCGTGAATGTGGCGCTCGCTACTATCTCCGCGACTGCAATCGTCAGCACTACCTGCACCCAGAGCACCTTCAGGGCCGGAGCGAACGGAAATATCAGCGATTCTACTTTACCAGACCGGTGGACAATCAACGAACTCAAGGTGATCAGCCAGTCCCAGAGCGGGATCTGAGGAGCGAAGCGCGGCCCTCAGGCGACCGACGGAGCGTCTGAAGGGTGGTTCTGTCGCCGCGCGGTCGTCAAGGCGTAGGACTATCCCTGGGAGCCTTGCTCATCGGGCATGCCCTTTGGGGTGCTCCCTCCGACCCCGACGTAGGCATCCCCCCCCTTCGCCTCCTCGGCGCGGCCTTCATTTTCCTCTTCTTCGCCCACGCGGCCTGGAGCTGGGGCGAATGGCTCCGTTTCAGGTGGGTGGACACCCAAGACGACCGCTGGAGCTGGGGTGCGGGTGTCCTTTCCCTGGGGCTCGGGCTCTGCTTTCTCATCGCGGCGATCGGCCTGCTGGGCCACCTGGGGGCGGTCCGCTTCGGCAGCGCGGGAATCGGGATTATGATCCTCGCGCTGGGTCCTTGCCTCCTGGCCGTGCACAGCACAGGCAGGTCCCGAAGGGCGGAGCCGACCCCTCGTCACGGGTTGTCGACGGCGGTTCTCGTTCTGACGATGGCCCTGGTTGTTTCGGACCGGATGCTGCGCGCAACCTTGATTCAGGGTCACACCGATCCGCACATGGCCCACCTTCTGGCCGCCCGCTACTGGCTTCAGACGGGCTCGATGAGCATTCCGGCCTTTCAGCCGGGCGCGGCTTCGGCCTGGTACTGGGAGCATCTCTATCTCTGGGGGCAGTGGCTGCTCGGCGGACCGGACGGGGGGGGGGTGCTCGAGGGGCAGATCTTCGCCCAGTGGACCCATGTGCTCTTCGGTTACCTCGGCTCGCTCGCGGCGCTTCGCCACCTGGGTGCGCTCCTCGGGCTGGATGCGGTGTCGGCCTGGGCCCTGGCTCTGGTCGGCGCCGGCTCCAGGGGCCTTCAGGACGTGATCTTCTTCGCTAAGAACGACTGGGGCGCGATTTTCTTTTCACTGACCCTGCTCGTGACGGGTCTCGACCCGGACCGCTCTCGCGGAGCCGTCCGGGCGGTCGTGCTTGGCCTTCTTTCCGGTGCGGCGGTCGGAGTCAAGATGAACACGATTCCCTACGTTGCCGCTTCGCTCGTCCTGCTCCACTCGCGTCCGCTCCGGCTGAGAGAGCTTGGGATTTCCTGCCTCGTGGCCTTCGTCGCGCTCGTTCCCCTGTTCGTGAGGAACTGGATCGCCGTCGGCGACCCCCTGACCTTCGCTCTGGGAGGCCGGCTCGGCATCGAGGCCTGGGGCCCGTCGATGGGCGCGATCGTGAAACGACATACGGGTTCGTGGAGCCTCGATCCGGCGGTCTGGTTAAGTCAGTTCAGGACCCTCCTGGCGGACAATCCATTGAACCTGCTCGCGCCTGTGATTTCTGTCTTGGCCCTCGTGCTGCGGGGATTCCGGTGCCTGCTTGCGCCGGTGGGAATCGGGTGGATCGGCCTGCTCCCCTTCCTGCCGCGGCGCATATCCGTACTGATCCCTCGGTGGTTCGGTCTGGGCCTGGTCCTGCTCCCCTCCCTGGTCGCAGCAGGGCTGCTGAAGGCGGCGCAGGGTATTCCGCTTCTGCGAAAATCCTGGATCTGGTTGGTGGCCGCTCTGGCCTACTACGGGAACTTCACCCATTCCCAGTCGATCCAGGACATCGTCAATACCGGGACCGGGTTGCTCGCGGTCCGACAGGCCGACATCATCCTGGGCGGCGAGGCAAAGGCCTGGATCCGACTGAACCTGCCCAAGGAAGCTCCGGTGGTCACCACGGGCGACAACCTCCTGTACCTGGTGCTCCATCACAACATCCGTTCCAGCCGGGATGACCCGGCCCTGATCAGCGCTCTTTTCAAAGTGACCGATCCGAGGCGCGTGCTCTGGGTCTTCGCCCGCCAGGGGATGCGATATGTCCTGGATACCGTCCACTGGGACTCCTACTATTGGACCTATGCGTCCCACGCGGTCCATGTTCTGGCGCGCGAGCACCCGGAAGCGATCGTCTTCGCGGGCAAGGCTTCCATGGTCATCGATCTTGAAGCGCTCCTTCCGCACTACTTTCCGTCGTGCTTTGAGCGCGGCCCCTGGGTACGGCTCGATGTCGGGTCGAGCTGACCTCGCGATGGCCATCGTCGCCGGCGTCCTCTCGTCGAGCTGCCTCTTCTCGGACGACCCGCTCCTCGGGAGCTGGCGCGTGACGAGGGCCACCTGTGACGGCGTGCCACAGCAGCTCCAGTCGAGCCTGACGCTCACCTACGCCGCGAACGGCACTTTCACGGGCGAGTTCTCCGGATCCACCTGCGCGTCGATGAGATTTTCGGGTACTTTCTCGAGGACCGGCCTCACGGTCACCGAAAATCCCACCCTTCAAGACTGCGGATCAGGCTGCACGATCACGATCGCGGGGCCCGGGTCGATCACGTGCACCGGGCAGTCGGCGACCTCCACCAGCCAGACCTATCGAGTCAACATGGGAGTAACGGACGTGATGGAACAGTTCGTACCGGCCAACCTCACCTTCTGCAGGCCCGGTGCCAATCCGCTCCTGCTGGTCGCGGAAGTCGAGAGATTCGAGAGGATCTGAGTTGGTCGCGCTGGTTTGGCCGACAGGTTGGGCGCTCGAGCTCGTCACGGTGGCCTTCGGCCTGGTGATCGGGAGCTTCGTCAACGTGGTGATTCACAGGTTGCCGAGGGGCGCCTCGGTTGTCCGGCCGCGCAGCCGTTGCCCGTCGTGTGGCGCCACGCTTCGCTGGTTCGAGAACGTTCCGCTGCTCAGCTTCGCGCTCCAGCGGGGGCGCTGCCGCCGGTGCCGTGCCCCGATCTCCGCCCGCTACCCGGTGGTCGAGGCGCTGACCGCGCTCGTGTTCCTCGCGGCGCTTCGAAGGTATGGCCCGTCCTGGGTGCTGGTCGGCCGGGATCTTCCGTTTCTCGCGGCCCTGGTCGCCGTTGCGTTCATCGATCTCGAGCATCGGATCATCCCCGACGAGATCAGCCTCGGCGGCTGCGTTTTCGGCCTCGTATGGGCGTTCGCCCAGTCCCTGGACGGGGGCCTTGCCGCACTGGGGGCCGCGGCAGGAGGTTTCGGATTTTTCGCCGGATTCGGCTGGGCTTACGAGCGGCTCACGGGCCGAAGGGGTCTCGGGGGGGGGGACGTCAAGTTCATCGCGATGGTCGGCGCGGTCCTGGGGCCGTATGCTCTTCCCGTGACGATTCTGGTGGGATCCGTTCTCGGCTCGCTGATCGGAGGGTTCTGGGCGCTCGTGACTCGCAAGGGAGGCACGCCGGCCACGGGTGTGATGAAGACCGCCGTGCCCTTCGGCCCATTCCTGGTCGTGGGGGCGCTCACGCACTATTTCTGGGGGGACTGGCTCTGGCTCCGATTCATGACTCCGATCTAGCTGAAAATCGAGCCCGGGAGCAGGAGTGGAAGAAGTTCGAGCTCTGGGAGCGGGTCGAGGAGCGGCTGAACCGGGCGAGATGGCTCTGGATCGGTACGGCGCTCGCGCTCTTCCTGGTGATCTCATCGGTGCCCGTCATCGCGGACCGCCTGCCCAAGTGGCGCACGCTCGCGGCGGCCCGGAAGCTCGCCACCGAAATGAGCCTGCTTCGGGTCGAGGCCGCGAAGAGAGGGACTGTTCGACTCCGATTTCCGGTGGCGGAGGATACGGCGTTTGTCGTCGAGTCCGTTCCGGACTGCGCCTTCAGAGGGGTCGGTAGGGAGCTTCGCCGTTCGAGGCTTTCCCACCCGGGAGAAGGGCTGAGGATGGCTGACCCCGAGGCGAGTCAAGCGTTTGGCGTTCCAGGCCTTCGGCTGGAGGCTTGTTTCGATGCTCAGGATGGCGCGGATTTCTCGTCGCAGGGAAGAACCGTGAGTGGTTTCGGCGTCTTTCCCGCCACAGATCGGGACCTTGCCCGAACCGACCGCCTTTCGATCGTGCTCCTGTCGGGATCCCTGGGAGAGCCGACGTTTGAGTGACGGCGGAACTATTTGACCCATCTTGCATAGCACCGTAAAGTATTAATTAAGTAAGGATTCCCGTTGCGTAGCACCGGACTGAGAAATTTCAGTGAGGGCTTCGAGCGGGGAACGGGACTGCCATGGCCGGTACCGCAAAGGGCCCAGGAGGGCCGTCGCTCTTGTCAAAACTCGCGGGAATTTTTGCCTCGGGTGGGGGCGATAGCGCCGTCGGGTTGAGCATCGGATCGCACGCCATCAAGCTCGTCGAGCTGAAGAAGGCGGGCAAGATCTGGAAGCTCCTTCATTTCGGGATCGCGCAGCTCCCGGAAGACGTGATCGTCAACCGCGAGGTCGTCAACCAGATCGCGGTCGTCGACAGCATCAAGACGCTGGTCAACCAGCTCAAGCTCAAGACCAAGTCCGTCTGCACCGCGCTGTCGGGGACCTCGGTCATCATCAAGCGCATGTCGCTCGAGGTCCAGAACGCCAGGGAGATTCAGGACAACGTGTTCTGGGAGGCGGAGCAGTACCTTCCCTTCGACGTTTCACAGGTCGTCATGGACTTCCAGGTCCTCTCCAGGTCGAAAGACGGCAAGACCGACGTACTTCTCGTGGCGGTGAAAAAATCGGTGCTCGAGGGTTACATGGCGTCGA
The DNA here is from genome assembly GCA_964372615.1 of uncultured Bacteriovoracaceae bacterium. Lineage (GTDB taxonomy): Bacteria > Bdellovibrionota > UBA1018 > UBA1018 > UBA1018 > CAYJTX01. The sequence goes on from CAYJTX010000085.1 coordinate 9,334, forward strand.
TCGAGGACGCGGGCCTGAAGCCCAAGATCGTCGACGTCGATTTCTTCGCGTTGCAGAACCTGTACGAGGCGAACTACCCCGCGAACCCCTCCGAAGCCGTGGCCGTGGTCGACATCGGCTCCTCGTCCGTCAAGCTCGTCATCGTCCACGGAGGCGTTCCCGTTTTCACAAAGGACTCGGCCATCGGCGGCAGGAATCTCACCGCCGAGATCCAGAAACAGCTGAACCTCTCGTTCGCGGACGCGGAGGCGCTCAAGGTGGGAAGCGGAGGCGACGTCCCGCAGGAAGTGAACGACCTGATGCACATCATGTCGGAGAACTTCGCGGGCGAGGTCAAGCGGGCGCTGGATTTCTACAATGCGTCCTCGACCGGGGCTCCGGTCTCCTACGTGCTGCTCTCGGGGGGCAGCAGCAAGCTCCCCGACCTCTCAAAGACGGTCGAGGACGTGATTGGGCTGCCGACCCAGCTCATGAACCCGTTCAACGCCATCTCCTACGACCCGGCCGTTTTAACGCCGGACTACATAGCGGCGATCGCGCCGATCGCGGGCGTGCCGATCGGCCTGGCGCTGAGGGCGGGCAGCAAATGATCAAGGTCAACCTGGCGAGCCGCAAGCAGTCGAGCGCGGTGTCCGAAAGCGGCGGCGGTGGAGGCGGCTTCAAAGTCTCGAAGCTGACGACGGTCGATCTCGAGGCATTCAGGGATCTGCCCATCCGAAAGCTCGTCCTCATGGCCGGCGTGGCGGTCGGCGCGACTCTTCTGGTCGATGATTTCAAGGCGACTGAGCTGAAGAAGGCCGAGGACGAGTTCACGAAAGTGGATCAGGAACGCGGCAGGCTTCAAGGGGAGCTGGCCAAGTCCAAGGGCTTCGAGGCGATGAAGAAGAGCGGAAGAGCGTCGGGGAGGGAACGAGTGTGTTATA
>CAYJTX010000086.1:0-1184 GCA_964372615.1 uncultured Bacteriovoracaceae bacterium
GATAGGCGGCGTAGCGAACGAGAAGCGCGCGGTTGTACGCCACGCCTTCGATCAACACCTGCTCGCTGTCGAGCCGCTGCCCGAGGATGGGCATCTCGAGGTCCTCGCGCAGGAATCCGGGCAGCGTCGGGTACTTGTCGACGCTCAGATTGAACACGCGGGTCCGCTGGTAAAGGTAATAGCTCACGACGACCTGTTCGCCCTTGTAGAGCTTCCGCTTGTCCACCTCCGCACGGACAAAAAAGCCGGTCGACGAAACACGCTTCGCGCCGCCAGGCTGGGGAGCCGGGATGACGCCTCCGCCACCGTACGACTTCGGAAGCGGAGCGGCGACGCCGCCGGCTTCCACCTCGACGTCGATCGACGGGGCCAAGTAGGTGCGTCCGTCCACCTTCACTGCAAGCCCGTCGATGCGATACCGACCCGCCTTCCGGGGCTTCAGCACCCGGGTGACGGTGCGGATATTCCTCATCCCGAAGCGGCCGTTCTCGTAATAGGACTCGACGAACTGGCCCGTGTACTCGTTGATGACGTCGAAGCCGGGCGCATTGAGCTTCGGCCCGTCAATGGCCGAAAATGCGCCGTCGGACCGGATCGTGAACTTCACCGACACCGACTCATCCGTGGTGACCGACGTCTGGTCGGCCTGAGCGGTGAACTCGATGTTTGCCGCTCGGGACCCTGAGCTTCCCGGTAGGACAGCCCAAAGAGCCAAGAACATCCAGTGAACGCTGAAGCGCATGCCGGCTACCAGTCCTTCTGCTGGGTCACGGGGTTGCCCTTCTGCTTATTGAGCTTGGTCTGAAGATCGCGCTCGCGGTTCTGGAGCTCGGACATGACACGGTCGGCGTCATCCTTCGAAAGCTTAAGTGAGCGGAACTGGTTTTTCCTCGGATTCTTGGAAGTATCCTGGAAGCTCTCCGGTTGCTTCTTCTCTTTCTGGTCGCCTTCCTTCGCCTGCTGCTCGTCCTTCTGATCGCCCTTCTTGTCCTCCTGGCCCGTCTGCTTCTGGTCTTTGTCGTCTCTCTTGTCCGCCGACTGCTGCTCGTCCTTCTTGTCCTTTTTCTCCTGTTCCTGCTTCTGCTTCTGGCAGGTCTTGACCAGGAGCTGCAGGTTCTTCCTCGCATCGGCCTCGAGCTTCGCGTCCTTGGCGATGACCGCGGAGTCGATCGCGCCCAGGTACG
>CAYJTX010000086.1:1194-10222 GCA_964372615.1 uncultured Bacteriovoracaceae bacterium
AGATACGCTCGCACGGCACCCCGCACGTCTCCTTTCTTCGTCAGCGCCTGCCCGAGGTTGAAGAGTGACTTGCCGGCGAGCGCCGGGTCGCCTCGGTCCAGAGCTTCCTTTGCAGAGCCGGCGAAATCGCCGATCGCCCCGTCGAGCTCACCGAGCTTCAGGCGAGCCGCCCCCTGGTTGAACTGCAGCTCGGCGAGCGTCGGATCGAGTGCCTGCGCCTCGCCGAACTGGCGCTGGGCCTCTTCGACCTTGCCCTCTCCGAAGAGCTCCCGGCCCTTCTCGTTCTTGAGGTATGACTCCACCGGCGCGGCCCCGGCCGGAGCCGCTCCCACCGACGAAAGAACCAGAAAAAGGGCGCCCGCCACCGTCCCGATCCGCCGGGAGGCCAGACTGAGCTCGAGCAGCAGGAGCAGGAGCGCGATCGCGAGCGGGATCTGGTAGCGGTCCAGATGCACGATGTAACGCTTTTCGGAGTACTCGCCCCGGGTGAGCGCGTCCAGGTCGGCGAGCAGCTCGTCAACCTCCGTCTCCGCGGGGGTGACGTTCCAGTAGCGCCCCCCGGCCACGGAGGCGATCTCGGTCAGGCTCGCCGGATTGAACGCGCTGATGATCGGGCTGCCCGCCCGGTCCTTCTTGTAGCCCCTCAGCTGCCCGTTCTCGTCGCGCACCGGGACCGGACCGCCCTTCTCGGTTCCGACGCCGAAGACGTAGAGCCGAATGCCGGCCTCTTTCATCTTCCGAGCCATCTCCCCGCCGGCCCCTTCGTGATCCTCTCCGTCGCTGATCAGGACCACGACCCTCGAGATCGGCTGACCAGCGCCGCTCGAGACCTGCTCGGCGCCGCGATCGAGCGCGCGCACGGCCGTCTCGAGCCCGACGGCGAGATCCGTGCCCTGATTGACGACCATCTTCGGTCCAAGAATATCCAGCAGGTCTTCGACGTAGACATGATCAGTGGTCAGCGGCGCTGCGACGTACGCGCTTCCCGCGAACGCGACCAGCCCGGCCCTGTCCCCCCCCATCCGCTCGAGCACCGAGGTCACCATATGTTTGGCCTTCTTCAGGCGGCTCGGCGCAACGTCCTCGGTGCTCATGCTGTTGGACACGTCGATCACGAAGAGAACGTCGAGCCCCGTCATCGTGAGCGTCTCCTCGTGCGTGCCCCACTGCGGGCGGGCGACGGCCAGAACGAGAAACGCGAAGGCGGCCAACCAGAAGCGGGCCTTGCGGGGGCGAGCCGAGGGGTCGTGCTCCGGAGCGATCCTCGACCAGAGGCCGGGTAGCGCGAATGCCTCGAACTCCGAGCGACGCCTTTTCTCGTCCCACTCCAGCGCGAAGTGAAGCGCGGGAAGAGCGAGCAGCGCCCAGAGCCAGGCCGCATTGCCAAAGGTCACGGCAGCACCCTCCACACGAGCCGGGCGAGGAGCTGCTCGAGCAGGAGGAGAAGGACCCCGAGCTTGAGAGCGAAGTGGAAGGCCTCTACGTAGCGGACGTGCTCGCGCGACTTCACCTCGCTTCGCTCGAGCTGATTGATTTCGGTGAAGACCTCGTCGAGCGCCCCGGGCTCGGTCACTCGATAGAACTTGCCTCCGGTGATCTTGGCGATGTGCTGCAGAAGCTCGGGATTCAAGGCGTTCTCGAACCACTGGTAAGTGGTGACCGTGTTCCCGAAGAGACCCTGACGTCGGATCGGCATGCGCACCCTGCCCTCGCGCCCGATCGCGATCGTGTACACACGCAGGCCGTAGCCCGCAGCGAGGTCCCCCGCGGTCGCCGGGTCGATCTGGCCCACGTTGTTGTCCCCGTCCGTGAGCAGCACGATCACCTTGCTCTTGGCCTTGGACTCCCGCAGCCGGCTGACCGCGAGCGCCAGCCCGTCGCCGATTCCCGTGCCGTCGCGGAGCACCCCGCTTCTCGCCTCCTGGAGGGCCTTGAGCACGAGGCCGTAGTCGAGCGTAAGCGGCGCCATCGTCAGCGGCTCGCCGCTGAATACGACGAAGCCGATGCGGTCGTTTTCGCGGCCACGGATGAAAGCCTCCATCGTCTCCTTCGCCACCTCGAACCGGGGCCGCTCGTTGAGGTCCTCGATGTTCATGCTGGCGGAGACATCCATGACCATCAAGATATCGATGCCGCTCACCGTCCGTTCCGTCTGCTTGTGACCGACCTGGGGCCGCGCGAGCGCGATGATGAGCAGGATCAGGCCGGCGTAGCGCGCGAACAGCAGCCACCGCAGCGGGCTCGACCTTCCCGCCGCGGCGGGAATGGCGAGCGAGTAGCGCACGGCGGCCGGACGGCTCCGGCCGAGCCACCAGCGGTGGAGCACCGGGATGAGCAGCACCAGGAGGATGAAAGGCCAGTGCGCGAGCCGCATCAGGACTTGGCCTCCAGCACCGGCGCGACCGGTGGCGGACGCCGCGTGCTCAGGATGAACTTGCGCGCTTCCTCCAGGACCTCTCCGCCCTCGTCGAGGGCCGGCGTGTAGTCGGTGAACTTCACCCGATCCAGACGCTCGAGGTAGCCCTCGAGGCGGTCGATCACCTGATCACCGGCCTTCCGCTTCTCTTCGAAGTGGGCGACGATCTCTCGGGTCGTTGATTCCACGGCGTCAAAGCGGTACCGCGCACCGACGTAACGCTTGAGCGCCTCGGAGACACGGAAGTAGTGCGCCTTGTACTGCCCCTTGCGCATGAGGGCCTCGCGCTCGATCTGCGCGAGAATCTCGAGCGCCACCACGTCCTCGGGCTTCGGCGGGCCCTCGGGGATGGGGGGGGGAACGAATTTTCCCTTCCGGTCGCTCCAGCGCTTCAGCCCGTAAAGAACTCCCGCCACCCCTGCCGCGAATACCAGCACGGCCACGATCACGACCCACCAGGGGAAGGGGAGCCCCAAAGGCGGCAGCGCGTCCACCGGCTCCTCGGGCTTCGGGTCATCCGCCGCGATGGCCGACTCGACCTCGACGTCGAGAGCGTTGGTTCGCCCGACCGCGACTCCCTTCGAGTCCACGATGCGAAGCGACGGCAGCGTCAGCTTGCCCGCCTTCAGCGGTACAGCCGCGAACTTCGTCTCGCCCAGGGCGTCGGTCCTCCCCGTCGGGGCGAGCGCGGCGTCGGCAGCCTTCACCGTTCCCGCGCCGAAGACCACTTCCCAACCCTGCTGCTCGAGCGGGTCCGTTCCCAGCTGGGTTTCCACGCGGGAGACGGTTCCATCGCCGATTCCCTGTATCTCGAGCTGAAGCTGATCGCCGACCCGGACCTTTCCCGTCGGCTCGACGACGTAGGCCACGTCGTGAGCCGGAAGCTGAAGGAACGCGGGATCCAAGCCGGTCGGGGCGGGGGCGCCGGCCCCAGACCCGCCGTACGCCAGTCCTCCAAACGCCACCAGGAACGAGAGGACAACCGTGGACATCGCTACCTTCTCCGGCGCCCGCGGGCGCGGAAGAAACGGACCAAGGCGTTCGCGTAATCCCCGGCGGTCGTGACCTCGAGGTACTCGACCCGGCCGCTCTTCATCGCGGTGTCCGTGTCCGTCTGGTGCGTGACCAGCTGATCCTCGAACCACTTCCGGAACGAGTAGCCGGCCACGTCCACCCACCGGTTCTCTCCCGTCTCCGGGTCCGTGAGAAGAAACTGCCCTTCCTTCGGAAGGCTGGATTCCCTCGGATCCGCGATACGGATCGCTACCACCTCGTGCCGACGGGACAGGCGCTTGAGCGCGACCTCGTAACCCTCCGCCAGGAAGTCGCTCAGGATGAAAATGATCCCCGCGTGCTTCATCACCCGGCCGGCCGACTCGAGGGCGGACTTGAGGTCCGTGCCCCTGGCCCCCGTATTCCAGCTCAACAGATCCCGCACGATCCGAAGCACGTGCTGCCGGCCCTTCTTCGGCGGCAGCAGGTGCTCGATCCGGTCGGCGAACATCATGACGCCCACCTTGTCGCCCGTGTGCGAGGCGGCGAAGGCCAGCAGCCCCCCGAGCTCTGCCGTGACCTCCGACTTGAGCTTCGCCTGGCTGCCGAAGGCCTTCGAGCCGGAGACGTCTACGATGAGCAAAACTTGAAGCTCCCGCTCCTCGTCGTACTTCTTGACGACGGGATCGCGGCTTCGGGCCGTCGTCTTCCAGTCGATGTGCCTCACGTCGTCGCCCGGCACGTAGAGCCGGTGCTCGGAGAACTGGATCCCGTGCCCCTTGAAGTGGCTGCGGTACTGGCCCGTCATGACGTCATCGACCACCTTGCGCATGGTGATCTCGATCAACCGGACCTTTCGCATGACCTCGTCAGGAAGCATTCCGAGCTCCGCCTTACGGCACCTCGACGTGCTCGAGGATCTTCTTGACGATCTGCTCGCTGTCGACACCATCGGCCTCGGCCTCGAAGGTCACGAGGATCCGGTGCCGGAGGACGTCGTAGGCCACCGACTTGACGTCCTCGGGAGTGACGAAGCCCCGGTGACGGATGAACGCGCTCGCGCGGCTGGCCTTCGCGAGCGCGAGCGTCGCGCGGGGAGAGGCCCCGACCTGGATCATCGCCTTCAGCTGCGGCAACCCCATCCGGTCCGGAAAGCGCGTCGAGAAGACGAGGGCCAGGATGTAGTCCTTCAGCTTCTCGTCCATGTATATCTGCGCGCAGATCTCGCGCGCGTCGAGGATCGTCTGCGGGTGGCAGACCTTGTTCGCCTTCGGCGGCACCACTCCCGACATTCTATTGAGGATGTTTTTCTCCTCGCCGAGCGACGGGTAGCCGACCTTCACCTTGAAGAGAAAGCGATCGAGCTGAGCTTCGGGCAGCGGGTAGGTCCCTTCCTGCTCGATCGGGTTCTGGGTCGCGAGCACCGTGAAGGGATCGCGCAGGAGGTACGTCGTCTCGCCGATCGTGACCTGGTGCTCTCCCATCGCCTCGAGCATCGCGCTCTGAACCTTGGCCGGCGCGCGGTTGACCTCGTCGGCGAGCACGAGGTTGGTGAAGATGGGGCCCTTCTTCGGAGTGAACTCGCCCGTCTTCTGGTTGAAGATCATCGTACCGATGAGATCGGCGGGCAGCAGGTCCGGAGTGAACTGGATCCGCTGGAAATCCGCGTGGATCACGTCGGCGATCGTCTTGATCGTGAGCGTCTTCGCCAGGCCGGGCAGGCCCTCGAGCAGGACGTGACCGTCACAGAGGAGCGCCTGAATGAGCCGTTCGAGCAGAACCTTCTGCCCGACGACGACTTTCGAGGCCTCCGTGAGGATCTCCTCCACGAACTTGCTGCGCTGTTTAATCTCGTCGGTGAGCGTCTGAACGTCGATGTTGGCCATACCCTCCATCTTCCGCTCAGCGGAGTGGAGGGTCAACGCTACCGCGTAGCGTCAGATATACTGCGTCGAATGAGCTCGACGAACTCCTGGACCTGGCCACTTTCTACGTGGCGACCCAGGGTCTGGAGGACTTGATAGGTCTCGTCGGGCTTGCGTCCGGCGAGGCGCAAAATCTCCTCGAGATCACCCGCCAGCCTGGGTCCCGGGCTCTTCAGCCGAGCTGCGGTCCAGCGGCGGATCTCGAGCGCTTCGCGCCCCCCGTCCTCACCCGGAAGCGCCTGGAAGAAGTGCAGGGCGTCCTTGAAGATCGCGCCGAGGTCGAGGCTCTTGTACTCCTCGAGCTCCAGCAGCGCGTCGGCGCGGGAATAGTACAGGTCCCAGCCCCGCTGCGCGGCCGGATCGGCGTCGATCGCCCGAAGCACGGACATCGCGTTGAGGGCGTTGGCAGGGTCCTGAGCCGCGTCGACGATCAGGTCGCGCACGCGAGATTTCTCTTCGTCCTGCGAGTCTTCCCAGAGCGCGCGCACGAGCAGCGCCGCCCGCCTGGAGGTCAGGATCCTGCCGATCTTGTCGCCATGATCCGCGAGGTAGCTGTAGTGCCCACGCACGACCTGGGTCGCGGTCGGCACGAGCGATTCCACCAGGTCCATCTGGTAGAGGGTTGAAAACGCGTAAAAGCTGAGCTGTTTCATGCGCTCAACGTCGCGAGCCCACTCGGCCCGGCGATTCGATCGCTCGGAGGGCGAAAGGCCGCGAAGCTCCGCCTCGCGCTCGGGCCCGATCTCCCCACCCTCGACGGGCGCGTCGAGCGCGTAGAAGATCTCGTCGAGCACCTTCCAGAGCAACCTGTGCTCGCGGTCTTTCAGGATTTCGTCCAGAAGCACCGCGACCCGCGGCGAGCGGCCCGCCTGCGTGAGGACGCCGAAAAACTCGAGCAGGGCCTGATAATCGAGCCGTTCCTGGGGCGCGAGCGTCGCCGGGTCGCTCGGGATGCGCGGAAACTTCCGGAACACGCGCGTCGCCTGCCGGCCGAGGCCCATCCGCACGAGCTTCAGCACGACGCTCAGGTTGTTGCGCCAGCCCACGCGCGGCCCGTTGCCGTCATGCCAGCGGCCGCGGGAGCCGCGCCGCTCGAGAATCTCCTCGGGGCTCGACGTGTAAAGCTCGTAGAACAGGTCGCGAAGCACCTTGATTCCGCCGTCAGCCGGGGTGCCGCTTCCGGGCAGGTTCTCCTCGATCACCGACATGAGCTGCCTGGCGTTATAGAGCGACGACTTCACCCAGCCCGGCACGAACCAGTCCGGCAGCGACGTCCGCGGCTCGTACTCCGTCGTCTCGGCGAGCTGCAGCTCGCGCGGATCGCCGGGGTTCGCGATCTGCGAGCAGCCCGGACGGTCGGGATAGCCCACGGCGTTCTCGAACATATTCATCGTGGCGAGAAGCTCGCCCCAGGCGTCGCGCTGGTTTCTCGGGCAGATCTTGTCGTCCACGCGCCGACGGCGCTCGCGCTCGGTGAGATTCAGCGGGCACCGAGTCGCGCCTTCAGGGTGCAAGGCCCGGACGCGGTCCGGCCAGACTTCCCAGGGCTCGTCGCCGAAGGCCATCCCGAACATCGCCAGGAACTTGAGCGCGAAGTTGTCGGGGAGCAGGAACTTGAAGTCCGCGTTGATCAGCACCAGCTCGAAGCGATCGATCGAGTTCACGAGCCGGACGCGGGGCCGCGACTCGCCCGGGTAGAAGTAGCTCACGAGCTTGTGATCGGTGGAGCGCTCCCAGATCCACTGGGCGAGCTGATCGCGCTGGTAGTGCTGCCGCTGGTTCGGCCTCTGGCCCGGCTCTAGCGTGAAGTAGGCGTTCAGGTTGAGCATGGCCTGCAGCGCCGACTTCGAGGAATTGCTCTGCGCGGGGTCCGAGAGCTTCTGGAAGAACGGCTCGAGCGCCGCGCGGTACTCCGCGCGCGACCACGAGCGCTTCGGCCTGCCGTCCTTGAGCTCCCAGCCCGTCACCGTATTATGATAATCGTCGACGATCTGCACGGCCCGGTCGCGCCGGTGCACGGAGTTCAGGTCGCATTCCTTGTTCCTCACCCAGCGCTGGATGCGCTCCCAGTCGTAACTTCCGATATCGGGCTCGGCGACGGGCTCCGGCTCCCGGTCCCAGAGCTCTTCTCCGTACTTGAGAAGCTGAGGGACGTCGTCGCGCTCAAGCACTTTGGCGCCATAGCCCAGGACTCCGCGCAGGGACCCCCGGGCACCGGCGAAGATCGCCCTCACCGCGTCGAAGAGGGGCCTGAGAACGGGGCCAGCCGCGCCCTGATCGCCCTGAACGGAGCGGGTCAGCCAAAGTGGCGTCGATCGCAGCAGGCGGCCGAAGCGGTCGCGGCCGTCGTTGAGCATCTCAAGCCAGCGATCCGAGAGGTCGTCGAGGCCCTCGCGCCCGAGGCGGGTCGAAAGCTCGCGGACGTGCTGAATGAAGAGATCGTAAAACGGCACGCGCGCCTCGGAGCGCTCGGCGCGAAGGAACCGAAGCGAAGCGACCAGGTCCTCCTCTTCTCCCGCGCGATTGGAGCAGGCCAGAAGAAGGCCGAACTGCCGGTCGAAGCCGGGATGCGTGACCGCGTCGAGCGGGATGCGTGTGTCGAGGTAGCGGCACGCGTCCTCGGACTCGGGCGGCTCAGGCAGGATCGGCGAAGGGAACGGAATCAGGTCCGCGAGCGCCAGATTGTGCCGGCGCTTCGGCGTGAACTCCGGCTCCGGGGTCGGCTGAATCTCCCGGACCTTCCCCTCCTGGGCGAACTTGTGGAAAAGCGTGAGCACCGCGCCCACGAGCTCCTTGAGCCGGTTGTCCTGGGCCATCTGCGAGAAGAGCTGAATCGACTCAGCGAACTCCGGCATCTCCGCGATCATGAAGAGCGTATTGTAGAACCGCTCGTTCTGGCTGGCTTCCGAGAGCATTCGCTTCACGACGTCGAGCGCCGGGTGCGCGTCGTTGACGTAGTAGGCGGAACGCAGACCGCGCAGGGAAGGTTCGAGGTCGAGCGGACCGTCCTTGAAGAAGGCGCCCAGGCTCTTCGTAAACCGGTGCAGGTTCCGGAGGCTCGTTCGCGAGGCGACCCGGATGACGACATCGTAGATGCTCTCGCCGTCGAGCTCGGGCGTACGCTCGAGCAGAAACTTCGCCGCATCGACGAGCCTCGCGCGCTCGGAGTCCCGCGCGAGTGTTCCGAGGAGCAGGACCTCCTCCCAAACGCCGCGCTTCGTGAGCTCCGAGAGCGCCGGCAGGAGCTGCTTGATCCCGGCCGAGTCCTCGGGCGGGCCGCCCGGATACCCGCTCCCTGTGTCGGCGAAGAGATCGATGAGAAGCGAGATCAGACCCTCTTCGTGGAGGATGCGGATGAACTCGGCCTCCGACTCGAGCGCGGCCGTATCGGCCAGGCGAACCCAGCCCCGAAAGCTCTCGCCCAGCGCCGGGGGAAGCTCGCAGACGGCCGACATCGTGTTGAGCTGAAGCGGAAGCTCGCGGCTGACGTAGCCTCGAACCGCGCCGGGAGCCATCGTCGCGATCTCGCGGCAGACGAACTCGGCCCCTGCCGGGATCTGCTTCGTGCCCTGGAGGCAATGGATCGGTCCCTTGAGGAAGTGGAAGAGCGTTGCCAGGTCGCTGACGATCTCGCCGCCGTTCGCGAAGCTGACATTGAAGAGCGCCGCGGCCTTCGCCACGCGACCCCGGATCT
>CAYJTX010000087.1:0-5928 GCA_964372615.1 uncultured Bacteriovoracaceae bacterium
ATAGGCGCCCATCAGGAAAAATCCGAGGTAATAGGGCTCGCCCGTCCTCAAGTCGTGAAGCGCCAGCGTGTCCTTGATGTCTCGAAGGTCGATGAACTTGCAGACCTTGCCGTCGGAGTCGCAGGTGATGTCGACAAGCGTGGCGCTTCGAACCGGTTCCTCGTCGTGCCGATGTACGGGCACGATCGGGAAGAGATGCTGGATCGCCCAGTGATCCGGCATCGACTGGAAAAGCGAGAAATTGCAGAGATACTGGTCGGCCAGGTACTTGTTCAGCACCTCAACCTCGTCGGGCACGTACTTCAGCCCCGCGGCGTTCTTGTGGATCACCTTGCAGATCTGCCAGAAGGTGTACTCGACCTTGGCCTTGTCCTCGAGCGAGAGGAACCCGAGCTTGAACATGCTCTCCGCTTCTTCCTTGCGCTGCATGGCATCGTGAAAATGCTCGAGCAGGTTCTTGTTCGAGAGATTCTGCGCGAGATAGCGCATCTCCTTGACGACGTCGTCCTCGTCGGGCGTCTCGGTGAGCTCGATCGGCGTCGCGCCGACCTCGATCGAGCCGAAGACGTTCACGACCAGGACGGAATGGTGCGCTACGAGCGCCCGACCGCTCTCTGAAACGATGTTCGGCTCCGGAACCTCCTCGGCCTGGCAAACCTCCTGGACCGAGTAGACGACCGCGCTCACGTACTCCTGGAGCGAGTAGTTGATGGAGCTGTCGAAGCTCGTGCGCGAGCCGTCGTAGTCGACGCCCAGGCCGCCGCCCACGTCGAGGAACTCGACGTTGACGTCCATCTTCCGGAGCTTCGAGTAGATGCGCGCGCCTTCCTTGACCGCGTCCTTGATCGTCTTGATGTTCGTGATCTGCGAACCGATGTGGAAGTGCAGCAGCTTGAAGCTGTCCGCCAGGCCCTCCTTCTTGAGGACCTGGATCGCGTGAATCAGCTCGGGCGTCGTGAGGCCGAACTTGGCAAACTCGCCGCCGCTGGACTCCCACTTGCCGCTGCCCTTCGAGTAGAGCTTGCTGCGGATGCCGATGAGCGGAGTCACGCCCATCTCGCGCGCCACCGCGATGATCTGATAAAGTTCCGAGAGCTTCTCGACGACCAGGATGACGCGCTTGCCGAGCCGGATGCCCATGAGCGCGGTCTTGATGAATCCGTAATCCTTGTACCCGTTGCAGACGATGAGGGCGTTGGGCGCGGTGTTCATCGCCACCACGGCCGTGAGCTCCGCCTTGGAGCCCGCCTCCAAGCCGAAGTCGTAGGGGCGGCCGGCGTCGAGGATCTCCTCGACGACCTCGCGCATCTGGTTGACCTTGATCGGGTACACACCCTGGTAGGAGCCCTTGTAGCCGAACTCGGCGATCGACTTGCGGAAAGCCTCGTTGAGCGCCACCACGCGGTGGCGGATGATGTCCTGAAAACGAATCAGGACGGGCATTCCGAGATTCTGGCCACGAACCTCCTCGATGACTTCCTTGAGATCAATGCCCGGCCCCTCGCCGCGGCGGGGATGCACCGTGAGGTTTCCCGCTGGATTGATGCTGAAATACTGATCGCCCCAGTTCTCGATGTTATAGAGCTTGAGCGAGTCGGAAATGCTCCAGGTTCTCATAGTTCAGCCCTTATCACCGCGCTTCGAACCATCGCAAACCAAAATCCGATCACGGCCACTCGAGGCGTTCCACGTTCAGCCGGCCCGCGGTCACTCGTCGTGGCGATCCAGACTCTTGAGGCTCGAATCGCACCGCCCCGTGAACTCATGGCTGTCGGCTCGAGCCCGGGGTGCCTGCTCCAGCATTCTCCGGATGCCCGGAACGTTCACCCGGTTCATCTCGCGAACGGCAGCGAGATCGGGCCGGTGGGAGCGGCCGAGCTCGAGGAGCAGCGACCAGACGCCATGCTTCCAGAACGCGTAGTCTTCATAGGTCCCGTCTGCGGGATAAATCAGCTCCGTCGAGTTACCGATCGGGTACTGACTCTCGACCACCGCAGCCTGAGAAAGCTGTTTGAAAAGATCATCATAAGGCGTCGATGTGTCTCGAGTCGACAGGCCCCAGGGGTAGACGACCGCCGGGTAGAAGGTATGCAGAGTCGCTGACGTGATCACATTCTCGCGATCGACGAGCTGCGCAAGGGCCGTTGTCGACTTGAGAGTGAAGGGCCCTTCGGTGGCGCAGGGCCCGGGGTAGTTCCGGTTCGGGTCATGGGTACGGCCCCCCGCGCTCTCCCAGCGCGTCCGGGTGTTGAAACCCCCGATATTGAGGACCGGTATGACGAGAACCGTCTGGCCGCGGATCGGGCTCTCGGCGAGCGCAGCCGCCACCGCCTTGGCTACCTCGGTCGAGCCGTACTCATTGCCGTGGTGAGTCGCGACGACCAGATTCTTCACCTCGCCGTTTCCGATGCGCAGGCCCTGGATCACCTGTCCGCTGTCGGAGGCGCCGACGTCGAAGAGCTGGGCGTTCCCGGGGTACTTCTCGGCCAGGTCGCGCATGAAAGTCTGGACGTCGGAATAGGTCGCGGACATTTCCCAGGGCGCGTCGTCGGCCAATGCCCCCGTCACCGAGAGAATCAGGGCTAAAGCCCCACCTTGACCCCACCGCTTCCAGCTCCGCATCATCGGTCCCCCCAAAGGTCTGCCCGGATTTCGGTCGAGCCGGGAGGCTCGCGCGCCCGTGAGGCTGTCACCGGTTTCTGGTCCTGTCAAATCTCCCGTCCCCGGAAACCAAGGCCATTTCGACGTGGTCTTCAGATTCTGAAGTGCGCGCGGGACTGTAAGCCGGGTTCTGTCTTCGCTCCCTCGCGGGAGCGGAGGCGACCATTCCTCTAGGGCCGCCGTCGCCAGCGGCCTCGAGCAGCCTTACCCGGAAGCCTCAGATCAAGCTAATCTGATGCCAGCCGAAGCCGGCCATCGCTTCCCTATTTGGCCTTGCTCCAGGTAGGGTTTGCCGTGCCTCCCCCGTCACCGGGGGAGCGGTGGGCTCTTACCCCACCGTTTCACCCTTACCTCGACACGCGAGCCTCTCGGCTCGACGGTCTCCCGAGGCGGTATCCTTTCTGTTGCACTGTCCGTCGCGGAGCCCTCGCGAGCGCCGCGCCTGGCCGTTAGCCAGTACCTTGCTTTGCGGAGCCCGGACTTTCCTCCCGCGAAGCCCGAAGGCCCCGCCGGCGATCGCCCGTCCCGCGCGCGCCTCAGCGCGTATCACGGATTCGGTCGGAAGCTCAACTCCCGGAACCGGCGGTCTGGGACGAGGCGCTCTCCGCAGCCTTCGCGGGAACAAAGAGGATGCGCGAGCAGCTGCTGCACTGGTGCACCGCAACCGCCTTCTGGACCTCGTTGAAAAGCTGGGGGGGCAGCATTATATTGCAGACGCCGCACCGGCCAGCTCCCGCGGGCGACAGCCCGATCCCGCCTCGTGCGGCCCGTACCCGGTCGTAACTCGCGAGAACCCGCGAATCGACGTTCGGCGTGAATTTTCCACGCTCGCTCATGAGGATCTGAACTTCACCCTCGATCTTACCCGAATGCTCACCCATCTCGGCGAGTCTCGCATCGCGTTCGGTTTTGATCTTCTCGAATTCCTCGGTCAGCTTCGCTAGGTCCGCCTGCGCCGCCTCGAGCTCCACTTTCGATTTTTTCATCTGATCTTCAAGCCCGAGGCTCATCTTGCGGAGCTGCTCCAGCTCCTTGCTCGCGGCCTGATACTCGTGCGTGTTCTGGACTGCCTCGAGCTTCTGATGGGCGCGAGTCAGCCGATCCTTGTTGAGGTCCACGGTTGCATGCATCTGCCGCTGGATCCTCTCGATTTCCGCGATCGCGTTCTGCTTGAAGGTGATCGCCTGCTGGGACTTGGCAAAGGCATCCTCCAGGTTCTTGAGATGGACCGGCAGCCCCGCCTTTTTTTTCTGAAGCGCGCCAATCTTGAGATCAATCTCCTGGAGATTTTCCAGTGCCTTCAATTGCTCTCTCACCGGCATCTCATTCTTCAAGATCGTCTCCTGCCCTTCGAATTCTTCGCGGTCCAAAGAGCCTGGGTCGGTCGATCGGAAATGCCGACCCGCAGCCCCTCGGCCCGAAGCCACCCTTCCATGGTCATGAGAAAGAACCGCTCGCTCTCGCGGTGCCCGAGCTCCATTACGGCCAGCCCCTTGCGAGCGCCGTCCAACATTCCGTGATAGCCCGCCTCGCCGGTAATCATCACGTCGCACCCCGATGAGGCGGCGGAAGCGATGAAATCGGCTCCCTTGCCGGCGGCAAACGCGACGCGTCTGACTCGACCAGGGACCGGCTGGGATACCCAGAATGCCGAAACGGCAAAGAGCCTCTTAACAGCTTGAGCTAACTCTGAAAAGGACTTAGGCCGATGGAGGTCGCCCCAGAATCCATAGCCCAGCCCGCGAACGACCCCTTGAGGCGAGGGCCCCTGTTCCACACGGTAGAGGTCGAAGGCGACCTCCTCGTAGGGATGCGCGCTTCGCAGAGCGGAGAGAACCGTGTCCCGAAGTCCCAGCGGGAGTACCGTCTCAAGGCGCGCTTCTCTTGCACTTTCCGGTTTCCCGGGCTTTCCCAGGAACGGCTGGGTTCCCAAAGCACCTCGAAACGTGCCCGTCCCTTCGACATGGAACGAGCACTGATCGTATTCGCCAATCACGCCAGCGCCCGCGGCGAAAAGCGCCCGTCGAACGGGCTCCAGGTGCGAAAGCGGAACAAATACGGAAAGTTTCAGGAGAACGCCTTCCGCCTCCTCGTGGAGTCGCCCTCGCGGCGTCACGCCCAAGCCCTTCGAAACCGCATCCACTACTTCCAGCGCGCACCGGTCAAAACCCGTGTGGAATGCGGCGATCGCGATTCGCCGACGAACGCACTCGAAAACCAGCTCCTGCATCCCACCCGACGGAACAAACCGACTCCAGCCCGCCGACGCCGGAAAGATACAGGGGTGGTGACAGACAATGAGACGCGCTCCACTCCGACGCGCCAGCCTAATGGCGTCTTCCGTCAGGTCGATCGAAACGACCGCGCTGCCAGTCCGCCATCGCGGGTCACCCGCAAGAAGGCCGACGTTATCCCACTTCTCGGAGGCACCGGCAGGAACTCGATTCTCCAGAGCCGACAGCAAGTGAGAGAGCGCGACCATCAGGAAGGTCAGAGGTTAGCTCTCTTGGGAGACCGACTCAAGAACTACGGAGTCGACGGCATCATTGCCGGGCAGGACACCACCTCGCGCGGGAACCCGCTTCTCGCGCCTGGCGTCGCCCGATTCAGGGCGATGAGCCAGGGGCAGAAGCCGTTCTTCAGCTCGGAGTTCGGCCGATTGCGCTGAATCATCACGCGGTACATTCCGTCGCGCCCCTCCGCGCGTGCGCTCTGCACGAGCGCGCGAAACGAGCGAATCTCGGCGGTGCCGGGAGTCTCGGGCAGACTCTCGAGGCGGGTCAGCTCACCGTCCACCCAGGCGAACCAGTCTTCGACCATCGTCGACAGATAGATCTCGGCTTCGTTGTGGCGCGTGATGTTCGAGACCCGCAGGCACGCCTGCGTCAGGAATCGCACGGACTCGCTCGCGCTCAGCTCGGGATTCTGCTGAACCCGGCAGGCGTAAAGGATCGCCTGACCCGTGAGCCGCGCCTCGATCAGACGCGACGTCATGAGCTGGGTCGCGCGGGCCATTCCCTCTTCCGAGCAGTCCACAGGCTGATCGCCGTTGGGGTCGCCAAGCGGGATCTGGCGCAGAACCTGCCGCGGATCGATGGGACCCGTGGGGCCCGTCGTACCCGTCGTGGCGGTGCCGCCCGGTACGCCACTCGAGCTGCTGGACGCATTGCTCGTGCTCGAGCCCGTACTGGAGTTCGAAGCGTCGCTGGAGCTCGAAGCGTCGCTGGAGCTCGAAGCGTCGCTGGAGCTTGAAGCGTCGCTGGAGCT
>CAYJTX010000087.1:6028-10187 GCA_964372615.1 uncultured Bacteriovoracaceae bacterium
GAAGCGTCGCTGGAGCTTGAAGCGTCGCTGGAGCTCGAACCCCCGGTCGGACCGGTCACGCCCGTCGTCGGGTCGCCCGTGCTGGTTCCATCACCCGATCCTTCGCCGAAGCCGTTGCCCGTATCGTTCGGGCCTTCACCGGCGCTCGAGCTGCTTGAGGCTGCCGAGGAGGACGAGGCCGTCGACGACGAAGATCCGCCGGACGCGCTCGAGCTGCTGGTACCGCCGCTCGAAGCCGAGGAGCTGCTGCGCGAGGACGACGAACCGGTGGTTGTGCGCCCGGGCAGCGGCTGCGATGGGCGATAGGCCACGTTGTCGACGCCGGCCATCATCAGGGCGGTCCAGTTGCGGTCGTTCTTGCAGACATTGAGTCCGACGTACTCGCTGCAGCCGTAGGTCCAGATCGACCAGCTGACCATCTCGTTGAAGGCCATGTTGGTGTTGTTGAAAGCGCTGACCACCTCATTGCGAAGCGCGCGCAGGTTGGCGTCCAAGCAGCGCCCGGACGGACGCTTTCCGCAGACGGAAACAAGAATCCCGTGGGTGAAGTTGGCTTGGACGCCTTCGTCAGCCATCACCTGTTCGGCCGTGAGTTTCCCGGCTCCGCCGCGCAGGTCCTGAATCGCCTCGACGTCGTCGATGGCGAGGCCCAGGGTGTTCCGAACGCACTGAGTGAACTTGATGACTTCTCGATGACCGCCGCACGCCCCTCGGAGTGCGCCGCGCAGGTTGGGATGCATTTCGCGCAGCCCCGCCTTGTAGAGACGATTCGCGGCGCGCGTATACCTTTCGAGCCGGGTAACGAAGCAGGACTTACTTGAACCGCACGCGCGCATCTCGGCACGGATGGCGGCCTCTTCCTCGGGCTCCATCGGGTAGCAGTAGGTTCCGGGCGGAATCAGTGAGTTCGCGCACGACTCGGCGCCGCGCGCCGTCGCTCCGCTGATCACCGCTTGCACCAAGATCGCGGTCAGGGCACCTGCCACAAGGGCCAGGGTCGTGCCCAGGAAGTCCTTGATCCGTTGCCAGTGCCCGTTCGTCCTGTTGAGATTTAGGTTCATCATCGCATCCACTCCAGTACACCGCGGCATAGTTCCCTTGCGACCCGGCGCGAACCTAACATACGTTGACTAAATTAGTCAAGATAATCGTACTAAACAATAAATAGTAATATCAATGCATTGAAGCTAACTTAGAGCGCATCGCATCATAAATAGCCCGGGGGACGGGCGTGCTTCTGGCCGGTGACCGCGGGACGGTCCCTAGCGGAACCCTACCAGTTCGGGAAGTCCGGACCCGACGGGAAGTGGTCGCCCGAACCGAGTGTGCCGCTACGAAGCCGCGTACAGCCCTCACGGATGCGAGTGAAAGCGGCGGCTGGATTTCCATCTCGCCAAACATCATAGGGAAAGCCCGAGTCGCTCAGATCAGCGGCGGTGGTCGAGTCGCAGGTTCCGGGCAGCGGGAGCGCGGCATCGCAGGCGACGTTCGAGTACTGGTTCACGCAAGCGCTGAAGGCGCCGCTGACGCACGACGTAGAGGGCGAGCTCATGGCGCAGTAGCGCCGGATTCTCCCCCGGCATGAGTAATCGGTCATTCGCGGCGTGCAACGGTCAGCCTCGGGTATGGGGTACTCCGAACTGCTGTATCCGTAGGTTCGCTGCCCTTGGTGATAGCAGGACCAGGCCCCAGCGCATTCATTAAAAGCGTGGGTCATGCAGCTCTCGCGGTTGGTCTGCATCAGCCTGCTCTGACTGTGCAGGGTGGAGGCGATGGCTCCGCAGCAGAGGCGCATGCGATCGGCCGCGGTCAGGTTCGCACCTGAGCATGCGGCAACGACCGTGTCCCGCCTCGCAGCGCAGGCCGTCGCGGCGGCCGTGAGGTTTCTCGGCTGGGACCACGAGCGGGTCGTCGTGTCGCCGGCGCGGGGCGCGCCCAGATTGACGGTCACGCTGCTCGAGCTGAGACAGGAGTCGTAGCGGTCCGCGGCGTTGTAGAGTGCACTCCGATCGGGAGCCCGGCGGTCTCTCTCGTGAAGAGTGAGGCACGCAGCCGGAATGCCAGCGGGATTCGGAGCCGTCATGCCCCGGTCGAACCACTCGTTCATGCCGGTGAGCGTGGAGTCGTACCGGCGGGTCATCAATTCCGGCGCCGGGTGGGGTTCCGGATTCGTCGTTCCTGCCGGCCTCGGACTTGGATTCGGAATCGCGTTGAGGCGCCCCAAGGCGCAGCCCACGCAGTCGTTCGTGTGGTTCGTGGACGCGAAACTCTCGCTCGTCACTGAGAAGCAGGCCCTTTCGCAGGCGTAGACCGGGTCATTGGGCGAGCGGGTGGAGGACTCATTGTGGCTCGTGTCGATGCAGAGCCCGGCGGCGTGCAGATACTCGTGAAACAACGTAGCGGCAAGCTGCCGGTTCGCCGTCGCCGGATCGGTCGACCGGGCGCACGCGCTGGCCCCGACGTGCGTCCCCTCCGGAACACCCGCGATGGAGTCGCCCATGAGCCGCGTCGTGTACTCCACGACCGAGTACGATCCCATTCTGCAGTTCGTGGCGCAAAGACTGGGATTGCCGCCGCTCGTGCAGTTCGGACGCGCCGAGAGGCAGGCCCCGCAGCAGTGCCGGGGCTTGGCGCCGTCAGAGGCGGTGAAGAGCCTCTCCACGGCCTGCACGACTTCCGGCTGGGCCACGCTTCGCAGACACGAGAGCCGCGCCTGGGCGATTCCCGCCGCGGCCACGATGTCGTCCGCCCTTCGGCCCGCGATCAGGCAGCTCGGATCGAGGATGACCCCATTGCGCTTACAGTACTGGGCGCTCCCGAGCGTGACGACGGTCCCTCCCAGCTCCCCGCACTTGGCGCTCACGTTCAGGCAGACGGCCTCCTCATTATAGGTATTCAGAAGCTCTTCGGCGTCGGCGATGAGCGTGTTCGCGGTCGTATCCGCCGCCTCAAAAAAGCAGGTCTCGGTCCTCAGCGTCCTGAATCGGGCCTTCACGCCCGAGTCCAGGTAGTCCTCGCTCGACGCGAGGTGCGCGTAGCTGTGGAGCAGCTGGTTCTGGCATTCTCGCGTCAGGCCGCTCGCACGCACGGCCGAGGGCCGGGGCGCGGACGTCGCGCTCTTGGGGTTGCAGCGAACCGCGCTGGTATCCTGCCCGGCGCAGTAATCGGTCGCCCGGGCCGGCGTCGAGAGCAGGATTGAAAGCGCAAGCAATGCCAGTGCTGCCGACCCCGGTCGTCTCACTTCTCCCCGGCCTCCAACTTCTGCTTGGGATCGCGCCGCTCCTGCTCGAGCTTCCACTTTCCCCCCTGCAGGCTGAAGACGCTCACCAGGACGTGGCGAGCCTCGTTCTTCTCGAGAATGACGGTCTTGGTCCGGTAGATTCCCAGCTTGTCTGGGTCGGTGAAAAACGTCGTCCGCACGCCGTCAGGAAGGCGCTCCTCGAGCCGCTTCTCGCTGGCGATCGAGCCCTTCGGCTCGAGGACGCCCGAGCCCTGCGAAGCCGGGCCGCTGGACGGACTATCCGCGAGGCCCCCCCCAGCCGCCATGAGCACAGAGGCGACAAGGGCTATCGCCAGACGCGCATGCCCCGGACTCTTCAACTTCATACTGAAGTACTCCCCGAGACTGGTTATTATCTCTATTATATTTAAAAAACACAACGGGTGCTACGCGCGCTGCGGGAATGGGTGTGTCACAGCCGACCTAGCGACGCGGAGGCGCCAGGTCCACCTGGGCCGTCATCACGACCTCGGAGCGCTGGTTGGTCGCCACAAGCTCGAGGGCCCAATCGCCTCCGCCGCCGCGCGCCCTGCCTCCGATCGTGACAACGTCTCCGAGAAACGTCATGGCCCGGAACCGGCACTGGATGCGGCGGAGCTCGAGGCCTCCTCGCTCCCGGCCGAACTCACAGGCCCGCTCCGCCGCGTAGGCCGCGATGAGCATTCCGTGGGCGATGACCCCCGGCAGTCCCGCGGCGCGCGCCGCGCCCTCGTCCAGGTGAATCAGGTTCGGGTCGCCCGACGCCTCGGCGTAGGCCCGGAGCGCCTCCGGCGTGATCGCCCGAAAAGCCTTTCCCTCCAAGGTCAGCTCGCTCATGGCTGCTCCCCCCGCACCACGATCGTGGTGCGCGCCAGGGCCACTCGCGTCCCGGGCCGGGCG
>CAYJTX010000088.1:0-10106 GCA_964372615.1 uncultured Bacteriovoracaceae bacterium
AGGTTTTCCAATAGGGCGTGAAGCTCAAGCAGCGGAAATGTGGCCGCCTTGACCGTTTGCTCCCAGTGCCGCCGGCGGACCTCCCTAAGACGGTAATGCCGACCGTCCCCGACTGACATGGCAAGCTTCGCCGCTTTAGGTTCGAGTTGTCGCTTGGCTAGTGCGGGGAGGACGCTCATGACATCGTAGATGGGCGTAAGGCGAAATCCAGTTTGGGCGAGGCGAATGCTGAAATTCTTTGCGTGACCGTCGATCGCCCCAAGCAACCAGAAGACGATCTGCGATCTCATGAATTGGCGTCGATCGGCTTGAGGGGAGTCCGACCCGTTGAGAAATTCCATGATCTGGATGATCCCAGGGCCTCCGTCAGACTGGTACTTTCGGGACCAGGGAACACCCAAAGCCTGACACATGTCCTCCTGGTGAATGCGGCGGAGAGATCGCTTATCGCTCGACCAAGCGCGGTCAAAGCGTTCGACGACCAAGCATTCTATGCCGTCGAACTCCGCGATGTCCGCCTGGGCCACGGGAAGGCCGAGGTGTTCGCAGAGCTTGAGGCAAAGCCACTCGTTGGACACGCTCTCTTTCATGTCGATCCCATTTGGAAGGGCGGCCATGCTGGGTTTTAGGATATGGCTCGTCGGCGTCGGGCCGAGGGGGCGATACCAGCGGCCTCGCGACCGAAGCAAGGCGGTCTTCTCCTGGGCCCCGGCCAACGAGATTCTGAACTCCTTGTCGCGGTCCAACCCCAGCGGAGAGGTCTTGAGGTTCCGGAGAATTTCGCCGATCTCGCGGTCGGTGAGGGACTCGGTCTCGATCGAGTCCGCGCTTCCGGCCTTCTCTCCTTCGGGAATGAACTGAAGTGCCCCTACGCAGTCCCGGCCGATCGCGGCCAGAAGGTCGAGCGTCCCCTTTCCAGGAGTCGCGAATCGTTGGGCAATCCGGTCACGGATCGCGTCGTTGTCTGGAAGGAGGTTATCGAAGAAAGCGGCGACGGTTTCGCCGCGGAAAGCACCCACCCTCAGCTGTAGCGACCAGGAGACCGGAAACGACTCCCTCGAGGCGAGCCACTCGTCGGAGTAGGAGAATTCGTAAGCACCGGTAGAACCCCGCGTCAGCGTACCGATCCGTACCCCCTGCGTTAGGACCTCAAGCCGAACGTGCCGTTTCTTCCGGGGCATTAGCTACCCCCCGAGGGTAGGGTCTTCCTGCGTCTCCGAATTACTAGTTCCAGGTCAAGCGCAGCCAATAGCTTGAGTAACGTCCCGAGCCGGGTGCCTTTGGCTCCTTGCTCGACCTGAGAAACAATAGGCTGCTTGACCCCCGACTTCTCGCCCAGGCCGGATTGAGTGAGCGCGGTCTGTTTTCTAAAGCGGTGGATCGCATTCCCCAACTGGAGGGAGTCTCGGGCCACCAGATCAAGTCCATCGGATTCGCTCAACAAGGGCGGCTTTGGCGATTTGTGAGGGTCTTGGCGTCTCATGTCTATCCCCCATACAGGATAAAGACAGTATATCTATTATTAGGGATAAAACAATTTTATCCTAAATACGGGATAATCCAAAAACTTGGGAAACTTTGGGGAAACCTCGATCCAAAAACGCCCAGGAATCACCGCAAACAACCAAGGACTCCCGACCAGCCGATTTCCACTGTTTTCAGCCGTTTTTCGCGTGATTCACACGAGTTAGACAAAAATCCAGAAAATTTCCCGGGCCCTTGGAAAGCGTGTACACGTCGCAAGATGTGTCGAGGATTCGAATCCCTCTCTCTCCGCCATTCAAAAACAGCGAAACGGCGTTTGCCGGTAATGGTGCCGGCTGACGCGCTTCTGTCAGTGAAGCCAACAACAAGGGGAAGAAGAGGCTGCCTCAGGCCACTCCCGATAAATCAAGCGAAATGTCCGGAAATCACGGCATTTGTAAGGGCTTGTAGGGGGCGGTGTAGGTGGCGTGGGTTCTGTTGTGACCGGTAACTACGTGGAGGCGACAGACAACTACAGTTTACCCGCCAGCGTTAGAAATCGGAATCTGCTGAGTGCCGAGATTTGCCAGGGTGTTGCGTCAGGTTGACATTGGTTGTGTTGGGCGGCCACGTCCGTTCGTGGGTGCGCAGGAGGCTTCCATGCGGTGGCGTCCTTGGACCTTGTAGACGATGCCCGGCGTCGCGGCTCGCGCACCTAGCCTAAAGGCCCATTCCTGACGAGCGAGAGCTTGCCCGCAAGCCGAGACCTGGTAGCCTCCTCGTGAATCCATAGACCTGTGGAGTAAGGGGAAGCCATGAAACTCGGATCGACGGTAGTCCTTGTTGGGCTGCTATTGGGATGGGCGGCGCAGGCGGCGGAGCCTCGCTTCTGCGCGCCAGGCGTGTTCTTGCGGACGGAAGTGAGACCGGCAGCAGACTCCGGTCCAAGGCGCCTGCAGCTGTTCCAGGTGGGACGTCTCAGCTGCACGCCAGAGCGCTCAGTTGAGATCGTGAACCGACTCTGGGGAGAGAATGGGATCACTGTAGCTACTCGACTGACGATCGCGAGGAAGGGCGCGGAGCTTGGGAGGCGGAGGAGTGGCACCCGGGCCAGGCTTCAGGCGCTCATGAACTAAGAGCTGGGAATGCTGTTGAAAGTCCGGGCCGGGGGTGGCTGGGCGGCCATCCTTTACACCGTTTGGAAGTCTCTCAGGGCCTTAGGAGGTCCACGCCAGTTCTGGCGCAGGATGTTCTCGCGGAACACGTGTAAGACCTGCGCGCTTGGAATGGGTGGGCAGGCCGGAGGAATGACGAACGAAGTCGGGCAATTTCCGGAGTTCTGCAAGAAGTCAGTGCAGGCCATGGCGCATGACATGCAGGCCCCGCTGGACTCAGGGTTTTTCGAACGGCGACCGGTCGAGGGGCTGACCCAGCTGAGTTCCCGGGAGCTTGAGAACCTGGGCCGTCTTTCCTACCCGGTCATCCGGGAATCAGGGGGGAGCCACTTCATTCGGATAGGCTGGGACGACGCTCTGGACCGAGTCGCGCGGGCGATGCGGGGGACCTCGCCCTCTCGGAGCTTTTTTTATTCTTCTGGCCGGAGCAGCAACGAGGCGGCGTTTCTCCTGCAGTGGCTCGCACGTGTTTACGGCACCAACAACGTGAACAACTGCTCTTTCTACTGTCACCAGGCCAGCGGGGTCGCGCTGAAGGGAAGTATCGGCTCAGGGACCGCGACCGTTACTTTAGAGGACCTGGGGGAGGCGGACTTCGCGATGGTGATCGGAGCAAATCCGGCTAGCAACCATCCAAGGCTGATCACCCAGCTCTACGAGCTGAGACGTCGTGGCGGGACTGTCGTCGTCGTGAATCCTCTCAGGGAGCTGGGGCTGGAAAGATTCAAGATCCCGTCAAAACCGCTGTCTCTTCTATTTGGATCTAGGATTTGCGACCACTACGTACAACCGCGAATCGGGGGTGACATCGCGTTCCTCAAGGCGATCCTCAAGTCGGTACTGGCGAGCGGGTCTGCGGATCGGGACTTCATCGAAGCGAATACAGTCGGATTCGACAAGATGAAGGCCGAACTGGATCAGGAAACGATGACGGACCTCACGGCAAACGCTGGGGTGGACGGAGAGCTGATCGATCGAGTCGCGGGCAGCTACTCTCGGGCGAAGGGCGCTGTATTTCTCTGGGCCATGGGTATCACTCACCACGAGCATGGCGTCGACAACGTGTCGGCAATCACCAACCTCGCGCTCGCGCGTGGGATGGTGGGGCGCAAGGGCGCTGGCCTCATGCCGATTCGAGGGCACTCCAACGTCCAGGGAATCGGGTCGGTCGGATTTGATCCTGAGCTGAAGCGCGGATTCATGGATTTCATGGGTCAGAAATACGGGCTCAGGCTTCCGACGGAAAGAGGCCTCGATTCTATGGGCTCCCTGCTGGCTGCGCGAGACGGCGCGATCGACTTCGCCCTCTTCCTGGGAGGGAATTTCTATCATTCGAATCCTGATTCAGCGAGCGCCGCGGAGGCGCTCGGCAGGATCCGACACACAGTACATATCAGCACGAAGCTCAACCAGGGACACGTGCGGGTAAATCCGGCGAATGATGGCTGGGTGCTCATCCTTCCCACCTGTGTACGCGACGAGGAGCTTCAGTCGACGACTCAGGAGAGCCTCTTCAGCCTCGTGCGCCTCTCGGACGGCGGGATGCCGAGACCCTCGCGGGAGCTCAAGTCCGAAGTGGAAATCATCACAGGAGTTGGCGCGCGACTCTTGCCGAGGGATGGACCGATCGATTTCTCGATCCTGAGAGATCATGAGCAGATTCGCAATGTGATGGCGCAGGTGGTCCCTGGATATGAGCAGGTGAAAGATATCGGAAAGAGTCGAAAGGAGTTTCATGCTTCCGGGCGAGTTCGGCATGAGAGGCGATTTCCGACTTCAGACGGAAGGGCGCGGTTTCAGGTGATTACGACTCCGAGGGATGAGCTCGGCCCACGCGAGCTTCGACTGACGACACTTCGCTCGGAAGGCCAGTTCAATACGGTCGTCTACGAGGAGGAAGACCGCTATCGCAACCAGGGCTCGCGCGACGTGGTGCTAATGAATCCGGAGGACATGAGTGCGCTGCGGTTGAAAGCGAACGCGCGAGTGACCGTGCGGTCGAAGAGCGGAGCGATGTCCGGGATTCGAGTCAGGCCCTACGCAATCAGCCAGGGATCTGCCGCCATGTACTATCCGGAAGCAAATAGTCTAACGAGCTTGAAGGTCGATCCGGCCAGCGGGACGCCGTCTTTCAAGAACGTCAGAGTGACTTTGTCTCTAGAGCCGGGGTAACTCGCGCGGCTGCGGGCGCGGATCTGGGCTGGCCCGACTCGCCTGTTCCGAGCTGACCGAAGGAGTTTCCTCCCCAGCAGAGGAGGGGTTGGCCCGGTATCCATGCGCAGGAGTGGTCATCACCCCCGACAATCGCGTGCGCTCGAAGGACCGAAGGGATCTCAACCGGATTGGGCCGATCGACATGGGCGCTGTCAGAGAGCTGCAGGGACTGGTTGGAGCCCCAGCACGAAAGTCGGCCCGAGATCGATACTGCGCAGGAGTGCGCCGCCCCTGCGCCGATTGTCGCCGAAAGTTCGTCCAGCGGAACAGGGACGGCAGTGGGTCGTGACCGGAGCCCACCGTCTCCGATTTGCCCTCGGATGCCGCTTCCCCAGCAGAAGACCCGGCCGGCCAGGGTTCTGGCGCAGGTGTGCGTAGCACCGCTTGCGAGCTCGACCGCTTCCGTGACCCCAGTCACCTCGACCGGCAGGCCGGTATGCGTTCTGGCGGAATCTCCGAGCTGGTCAAAGTGATCCTCGCCCCAGCAGGTGACGCGGCCATCCGCCAGAAGGCCGCAGGTATGGGCATCACCCGCCACGACCCCAAGCACAGCGCTCAGTCCGAAGACCTCCCGAGGCCGAGTTGAGTCACCTGCGAGTGTCCCTTCGCCCAGGCGGCCGCCCACCGCGCTTCCCCAGCAGACGACGCGCGAGGATCGAAGAACCGCGCAGGTGTGGGAGAATCCTGCGGCCAGGGAAATGCCGCCCTCTGATAAGCCTCGAACAGCCACGGGAGCGCAGGAGGACCGCTTGCTGCCGTCTCCAAGTTGCCCGTGATCATTCCGGCCCCAGCAGGCGACGCGACCGTCGTCAAAGAGCGCGCACGCATGCGCGTCGCCTGTCGCGATCACCGTTGCGTCGGCGACTCCCCTCACGCGCACCGGCCCACGCCCCGTTCGGCCGCACTGGCCGTCGCCGAGGCGCCCTTCAGCCGAAGCCCCCCAGCACTCGATCGCGCCACCGGAGACGATCGCGCAGCTCTGAAACCCACCCGATGCGATCGCAGGTCCGTGGCCTTCACGTCCAAAGTCTCCGAAACCAGATAACAGCGGAGCTGACAGGATGAGGGCGAGAAGCGGGCCGTTCCGCCTCATCTCTTCGCGCAGAGATGAACGATTCGAGCGGCTTCGACGTGGCTTCCCGAGGTGTAATCGAGATTTCCGTACCAGTCGCGGTAGCAGCGGATCGGTGCCTCGGAATCCGACGTGCCAGAGCAGAGGGCGACCACGTGCATCGCCTCCAGGGCGGTGCCATCCACGTAGGTCACGGACTGGTAGGCTCGCCTGAAGCACTCGGCCGGAGCGTCCATGTCTGTCGCGCCCGAGCAGAGCTGGGCGAAGTAAAGACCTTCGAGGCGAGTTCCGTCTGCGTAATGGAGCCGTCCGTAGTTTTTCTTGAAACAGTGCACGGGCATGCGATCGAGCGCCTTGCGGCAGAGCTGAACGATGAGCTTGGGTTCGACCAGCGTGCCGTCGACGTAGGCCAGGCGGCCCTCAGCGTACCGGAAACAATCCACCGCTCCGTCCGCGGCAGCAGCGGGAGCTGAGTAAAACGACAGGAGCACACTGAAGATCCATCCCATGATCAAGAATTCCCCCTCGGATTGGTGTCGCGAAGAGTAAGGGATCGACTCCCGAGCCGTCAATGGACTACTCTTCGGCGTCATGTGGAAAGCCCACGGACCCGAATCGCATTTTTTCGTGACTGGTGCCGCGAATGGTATCGGCAGGCGCATCGTCGATCGGCTCGCGAGGGAAGGTGCTCGAGTGCACGCAGCGGACTTTGACGAGGGCGGACTTCAGCGAGCCTCAAAGGAAGGCGGGTGGCCAGCCGCACGAGTTTCCCGGTTGACACTCGACGTAAGGGATCCGGCCCAGTGGAAACAGGCGCTCGACGTCGCGGAGGCTCGCTTCGGTCCGCTCGAGGCTCTGATGAACGTCGCGGGGGCCTTGCGTCTGGGTTGGGTCTCGAAGATGACTGCCGACGATATCGAGACAGTCATTGACGTGAACGTCAAGGGTGTCATGCACGGAACCCGCGAAGCGGTCACGCGAATGCTCCCGAGGGGGACGGGTCACGTCATCAACTTCGCTTCGCTCGCGGGCCTGGTTCCGCTTGCGGGAATGGCGATCTACAGTGCTTCCAAGTTCGCTGTGCGCGCGTTTACGCTGGCGATCGATCAGGAGGTCCGCGAAAAGGGCGTCCGACTCAGTGTCGTCTGTCCGGACGGGGTGCGCACCCGCATGCTCGAGTACGAGAAGGACTTCGATGAGTCCGCGCTGGTCTTTTCCGGAGGACGGATTCTTACGGTCGACGATGTAGTGGATGTGGTCCTGGGCCAAGTCCTCAGGGATCGGCCGAGGGAGGCCTTCATCCCCCCCTCCCGAGGTTGGCTGGCTCGAGTGGGAGACATGTTTCCGGGTGTGTACGCGCAGTTAGAACCGGGCTTTCGCCGGAAGGGACTGAAGAAGCTCGAGGAGCTGAGAAAGGGCTGACTGCATGAGATTCGATAGCATCGGCTGGGCCTTGGCACTGATGACCGTAAACGTGGCGTACGGGGGCGAGGCCGCAGTGAAGCCTCAGGGGCCCCTGCCCCTCGAGATCAGGATCGTATCGCCTGCGAAGACGCATGTTCTTACTCTCAAGGATCTCAGGAAGAAGCTTGCCGTCACGCGTGTCACGGTCGACGACCCGGTCTATCAGTCAAAGAAGACCTACGAAGCGGTGCCTCTGGAGGAAGTACTTCGGCTGGGAGGCGCGGGCGACTCTGTAGGCGACGATCTGGTGTTTCATTGTGCGGACGGCTACGCGCCCACTCTTCCCCTGGAGAAGCTCAAGGGACAGAAGGGCTATCTTGCCTTTCGAGACACCACTGAGAGGGGCGGTGACGGGTGGAAGAAAGTTCTTCAGGGCAAGACGTGGCTCAGCCCAGCGCCGTTCTATGTGGTTTGGGAGGGGCCATTAGGAGACGTGCCCTGGGCCTATCAGGTGGTCGGGCTAGAGGTGGTGCGGTTCGCGCAGAAATTCAATCGGATCTTTCCGACCGGCGTGGAGAGAACTGACCCGATCTACCTCGGATTTCAGATCTTCAAGTCGTCGTGTTTGAAGTGCCATTCCCTGAATCTCCAGGGAGGAGACCAGGGCCCCGAGCTCAACTACCCGAAGAACATCCTCGAGTATTGGGATCGCGACACAGTTCGCCAGTTCGTACGGGATCCGGAGTCATTTCGCGTACGGAGCAAGATGCCAAAGTTTGACGCGCTGACTGACGACGATTTCGATCGGCTCTTCAAGTACTGGGACTGGGTACGTGGGCGCAAGGGGATAGATGACGCTGTGAGCCGGTAGTCTCGCCGCGTTGCTCTTCCCTACCCCCTGGGATATACCTTCGGCGATCGACCGTTTTAGAGTCCTGGCTATCGGTGGAGAGATGGCCGAGTGGTCGAAGGCACTCCCTTGCTAAGGGAGCAGCGGGCTAAAACCTGCTCGAGAGTTCGAATCTCTCTCTCTCCGCCATAAAACTTGTATCAGGAGGGTGCATGGAATTCTCGTGGGGAAGAAGGATCTCTCGGATTGCGGGTGTCGGCCTCGTCGCGGTGGCCGTCGGGCTGGTCGGATGCAAGGAGCAGAACAAGATCATCGAGAAGGTGACTTTCAAGCCTTCCGAGAATCTGGAAGTCGTTCGAATTTCACTCGTGTTCACCCCGAGGATCCAGTCGGATCTGGCCGGAGGTTTCGCGATCAAGCACTACGGCTATCTTTTCATCAATCCGTACACCGCCTCACAGCGGTTCGAGATCGGATTCGACCTCAATACGGCGATCGTGAACGAGCAGGACTACCTGCACCTCAGCCCAACGACGGTTCTGCCGAACGGAATGCCCATCGGACTGCCCCACGCGGTAGTCGAGATCCGATCTCCTGATCCCATTTCGCCCAAATTTGATCTGTACGGATACGTGGATGTGCTCCATCAGGAATGGCTAGGGATCGCCACGATGTTCGGCTTCGTGAACGATCAGTATTTCCCGCCAGGGCTGTCGGTGAATCAGGCATTTCTCCAGGACGACCAAGGTCGGCCCGGTGTGATCGCGAGCGTGTTCGGTCCGACAGTGGCAGGTGACGGCTCACTCGTGCGAAATGGAGGGATCGCCCTTTTCGCGAACGTAAAGCGCCTGATTGATCAGCTGGGTCGAGAGGGTGGCGAACTCTATCCGAAAGATGAGCTTCCGTGAGAATCCTAGTCCCCCTCACCCTTTTCGCGGTGGTGGCCGCGGCTCCCGGTTGCAGGGGGAACAAGGTTGAGCTTCGGATTTTCCACACGAACGACATCCATTCGCGCCTGACGCCCCCCAAGGTCGATCCGTTTGGCCTGGGCGGGCTTGCGCGCGTTGCGACGCTCATGGGGGATTTACGAAAAGGCGCCAGTCGATCGATTACCCTCGATGCCGGAGACTGGTCGGAAGGGGGCTGGTATTACTCGGTCAACACCGGGGCCAATATGCTCCATCTGCTCGGAGTCATGGGTTACGACGCCGTTTCTCTCGGGAATCACGATTTTCTGATGGGACCCGACCGGCTGAGGGCCACCATCGCGGAGGCGCAGGTGCCCTTCCCTGTCCTGGCCGCGAATCTGGATGTTTCCGCGTACAGCCAGGCCGAGGCCCTTCGGAGAGCGGTCCCGGCGTCTTTCGTAAAAACCGTCGACGGGATCCGCGTTGGGATCATCGGTCTGACGACCTTTGAGCTCGTCTATGACAGCTACCTCGCCCCAGTGAGGATCACAAATCCGATGGATGCGGCCGCACTGGCCGCGTCGGCGCTCCGCCCGACGGTCGACGTCCTGATCCTCCTTTCCCACAACAGCTTCGACGTCAATGAGCAGCTTGCCCGCGCGACCCCTGGGATCGATGCGGTCGTCAGCGGCCACTCGCACCGCAAGACACCCAAGGCGGTGCTCGTGAAGAATGCCGGCCGTGACATCCCGGTTGTCGAAGCCGGCGAGTGGGGAAAGTTCGTCGGAGACCTGGCCCTCGAGATCGACGTCGACAAGAAATGGGTGGGCTTCAAGGGTTATTCACTGCATCCCGTGCTTCCGACGATCGATGCTGACGCGACTGTGGAAAAAATCGTCTTGGAGCAAGACCGAATTCTCAGCCAGCGATTCGGCGACGCCAAGGATCGAGCGGTAGCCGAGGCTGAGTTCGACCTCCTCCACGAGGAGTCCATTGAGACTCCGCTCGGACATATCGCG
>CAYJTX010000089.1:0-10038 GCA_964372615.1 uncultured Bacteriovoracaceae bacterium
ATTCATCCAGAGCGAGCGTGAAAGCCTCCTCAAGCGTGATCGGTCCCCGAAGCTCCAGCACCCGCTCGATCAACCTGCTCACCCTGTAACCTTTCCATGGCCTCCGTCGAATAGGGCTCTGAAACGGCCCACGCATAGAAATCTGGGCCGGGGAGGCACCTATGAAACTATTGCGCGATCTGAAAACCCTGTCCCCACACGAGCAGGCCGTCCTTCTGCTCAGGGTGGGGCTCGGTCTCACTTTTCTCTTCGGCGGAGCCGCCAAGCTCTCGCACCTTCTGGACCCGTCGGCCCAGGCGGCGATGGTCGCCGAGTACCTGGGCCCCAAGGGCTACATCAATGCGTTTTTCGCGGACTTCCTCGCCCGCTTCGAGGTGAGTACGTGGGGTTTCCTCACCGGCCTCTCGGCCTTCGAAGTCCTGAGCGGAGTCGCTCTGATCGCGGGCCTCGCGGTTCGCCCTCTCTCGCTCGTCTTCGGGCTCCTCTTCTGGACCTTTGTCGTCTCGCTTCCGGTCGTCACCGCACCCGGCGCCCACGTGGAGGGACCCACCTACATGGCGCCCGCCCTTCTCGTGCAGATCCGGGATGTCGCCCTGTCGGGCCTCATGTTCGTGCTTCATCGGCTGGGACCCGGGCGCTGGAGCCTGGATCATCGCCTCTTCCTCGCCGAGCCTTTGCGGCCCGGCGTGAGCAGGGATTCGATTGCCCTACTTCTCAGGCTCTCGCTGGCATCCCTATTCCTGGTCGGCGGGGTCTTTCACGGAATGGACTCGATCCAGTCGTTCAGCGCCGGGCCCGTCCTCCTGATCGTTTTCGGAGTGACACTCGCTTCCGGTTACGGGGCCCGCTGGGTGGGGCTAGCGGCGGCCGCGTTCTTTGTCACGTACCTGACGCTAAAATTCTCCCCAGCCAGGTCGCTGCTGGCCAATGGCAACGGCGTGAAGCGCGAGCTCGCGCTCCTGATGGCCTCGCTCGCCCTCGCGCGGGTCGGAGGAGGCGCGCTTTACCGGCCGCTGGATCGGTGGATTCCGAAAAACTTCCGATTCAACGACCTGCGAGCAGAAACGCCCTGAGGCGCCCGATCTCGTCGGTTCCGATCACGTCGACGCCCAGGTCGAGCAGCAGGCGCCAGCAGGCCTCAGTCTCGGGGGTCTTCCAGAAGCGAAGCTTGCGGCCCTGGGCGTGCACGCCCTCGACCAGCGCTCGCAGCCGCTCGACCTCGGCGGGCTTGGGTGAACCTGCGCCGTTCCAGCTGAAAAACTGGGTCCACTTGAGCGCGACCCACTGCCAGGCCTCGTCCGCCGGCGGATCAGAGGGAGAATACGCGCCGCTGTCGCGGATCGCGCGCCAGCTCGTCCCCTCCTCGAAGAAAAGGCGCTTGGACCGCTCGTGTCCGGTCAGCACCACCGTGACCGCGCCCGCCACGAAGCCCTCCGCGCCGAACCGGCTCAGCATCGGATACTCCGCGAGCTCTCGGCGGAGCGCCTGACGTAGGCCGGCACTGCCCTGCTTGAGTTCGATCCAAAGGTAGAACTGCGTCCCATCGCCGTGAACCGATTCCCGCTCCCGTACCAGGCGCTGCAGCGGCTCGAGGTAGAGCTCACGGAGCGTACCCTTAAAGGACAAGCCCAGATGGGAAACTCGGATCTGCCCGTCACGCAGCCAGACGTCGGCCTCGACGCTCGAAAATCCGGCAGCCAGCGCATCCTCGAGCGGATGGGCCTGCTCGTAGTCGTTGTGGGAGTAGGCCCTTTGAAGGAGCGCGGGTCGCCCGTCGGCCAGGGCCGCTGAGCTTCCGACACACAGGATGCAAAGAACGGCCGCGATCCAGCCGCGTATGCCCGCAACAACTCCCACGTCCCCTCCCCGGGCGTCGACCCTACAGAAGAGGCCCGGGTCCGTCCAGGTCCCTATTCTCACTCCAGAATGGCGACAGCCTCGACCTCAAGTAGAAGATAAGGATCAGACAGACTGGTGACGACCACAAAAGTCGTCGCCGGAGGCTCAGTCGGAAAATATCGATCCCTCACGTCAGTAATATGAGGCCGATAGAATGCGACATTCGTAGTGAAAATAGTCAGCTTCACGATGTCTTTCAAACCGGCACCCGAGGCTTCAGTGACTTCCTTGAGATTGCGAAAGACCTGCTCAACCTGAGCTCCGATATCGCCCTTTCCTACAATTTTGCCTTCAACATCTTTGGCGACCTGGCCTGAAATAAAAACAATGTTCGAGCGCTTCACGGCGTGCGAATAGGTGGTCGCCTGATAGACTGTTTTTGGCTGCACGAGTTCTTTCGCCATGTAGCTTCCTCTTCAATTACGATGGAATTTTTAAAATCTCAGATTGCGCTCTTAAAACTCGCTCGAGGATCCTAATGCCGTTCTTAGCGATTTCCGGATCAATATTGAGCGCTGGGTAGAGGCGGAAACTGTTTCCACCCAGCATCACCAATACTCCTTCCTTGAGAAGGGCGCTAAAAACCTGCTTGAGGAGCGGCTTGGGTAAAGGCTTGTGGGTCCTCTTGTCCTCAACAAGTTCGACTCCGAGAAATAAGCCCTTGCCATGGGCTCGGCCCACGAGTGGAATTTCTTTTTCCATGACCTTGAGCATCTGAAAGAGCTCAGCCCCTAGAGCCGCGGCCCTCTCGGTCAGCTTTTCGTCCAAGACGATCTCAAGTGTGGTCTTAGCGGCTTCGCTCGCAACGGGAAAGCCTCCAAAACTGGAAGAGCTCGCACTCGGGTCCGAGAAGGGCTTCGCCGCCATGATTTCTGAGCGAGAGGCAATGGCCGTGATCGGATATCCCGCGCCTAAGCCTTTCCCCATGATGACGATATCGGGCACCATGTCCTCATGTTGGAAGGAGAACATTTGTCCCGTTCTTCCAATACACGTCATGGTTTCATCCACAATCAACAGTGCATCAGACTCTCGGGCTACGGTCTTCAGCGCTCTCAAATATCCGGGAGGAGGTGCGACGTTTCCAAGTCGACCCTGAATGGGCTCAACAATAATTGCGGCTAAAGACCCTGTGGATTCGTGTTGAATGACTTCTCTGACATGATCGACACAGGCCATTTGGCAGGATGGAAACTCCAGCTTGAATGAGCAACGGTAACAATTTGCATAAGGAGCAGAAAGGCAGCCTGACGGCGTAGGTCCGAACCCTTTTTTTGCACCATCGGTGAGACCTAAAGCCCCGAGTGACTTGCCATGATAGCTATTCCAGAAGCTGAGGAACTCATGCTTTTTTGTATAGGCCTTGGCCAGTCTGAATGCCGCCTCGACGGCTTCGGTTCCCGCGCTGTAGAGCTGCACTCGGTCAAGCTCAGGTGGCAGGATCTTCCCGAAAAGTTCAAGCAATCGAAGTCTATTCTCGGAAGGAAAAGCCCCAATCGTGAGTTTGGAAAGTTGTCGAGAAACGTTTTGAATGAACCGAGGATGGGAATGCCCAATACTGTTCACTCCACTTCCTCCCATGAAATCCAAGAAAACGTTTCCATCGACATCTCTTAGAAAAGAACCCTCTCCTGCCTCAAACGAAATCTTGGCCCACTGAACGACTGCTTGAAGCCCGGGGCCGATTCTCCTTTCTTCCTCTTCCCAGCGCGCTTGAGACTTTGGGCCCGGGATAGCCGTTCGAACCTGTGGCGTCTTTTGATCCTGCAAAGCAGACAATGTCCGGGCATGTTCCTGAGAAAAAATAGACATAAGGCAAGCCTTTTAGTAGGAGAAGGATACATTAGTCAATCAAATCCGCGTAGATGTGGATCAAATGCGTTCCTTGCCTGCAGGGGAGTGAACGCAAGGCGCGACCTGGAGGAAAATTCCATCCAATTTGAATGGGCGGGCTAGTCATGCAGTTAGGATCGAATGGGAATCAAATGGTGCATCCTGCTGTTTTGCGCGGGCATTGGCGGTGGAAAAACCTGATGGTTTCCCGACTCCGCCTCAGCGCCCTATCGCATTCCTTCAGCCGCTCGCAAATCGCTTCAGCGATTGCGACCTTCGTAGATTACGTCGTTTTATTTGGACTCACAGAGCTGGTCCACGTTTGGTACGTCGCCAGCGTAGCAATCGGTGCCGCAGTTTCGGCCTTGGTTAATTTTATGATCAATCGCCATTGGAGCTTTGAATCGGCATCCCTAGGAAAAATGCATCAACAGGCATGGCGCTACGCATGGGTGTCAGCCGTAAGCCTGTTGCTGAACTCAGGGGGTGTTTATGTCGTGACCGAATCTCTTGACATTCATTACGCCTTCTCAGTCATCGTCGTCTCGGCGATCGTGGGTTGGTTTTTCAATTATCCGCTTCATCGCTACTACGTCTTCAGATGAAGCACTGAGGCTTGTGTAGAGGACATAAGATAAGGACTGAATTTTTATGACAGCACGCAATCCTACTCAGCCCAAGGGGCAAAAACAAAAACTCACGACAGCAATTCCCGGTCCGAAGAGTCAAACGCTTCGCGCACGGGAAGAGGTCAATCTTGCCCCAGGTCTTCAGCGCTTTGCCTTGATGGCAGGCATCGTAGTTGATCATGCCGAAGGAAGCACGATTACGGATGTCGATGGAAACACCTTGATCGACATCATCGGTGGGATTGGAGTGAATGGTCTTGGCCACTCTCATCCCAAACTGGTTCGTGAGCTAGAGGGGCAGCTCAAGAAAATCTCGGTAGGAAGCTTCACGTCCGAGCCCAGAGTCAAGCTTCTTGAAAAGCTCTCAGAGCACAGGCCAGCACCCGATGTCTATCGCACTCAGCTTTACTCAAGCGGTGCTGAGGCGGTTGAATCAGCGCTGAGGCTTGCCAAGTGCTTTACCGGAAAGTTTGAGTTCGTCAGTTTTTGGGGAGGGTTTCACGGCAAGACCATGGGCGTTCTTTCGCTCATGGGTTCTGATTTCAAAGAGAAGCTAGGGCCCATGGTTTCTGGCTCACATATTGTTCCATATGCCTATTGCTATCGATGCCCGCTGAATCTCAAATACCCTACGTGTGGACTTGCCTGCGCAGACATGGCCCGCGAGCAAATAAAGAAAAGCTCAGCGGGCGAAATCGCCGCTTTTCTGATCGAGCCCCAACAGGGAGCTTTTGGAAACATTGCGCCTCCTCATGAGTTCTTGCCCGCAGTGCAGTCTATTGCGAAAGATTTTGGAGCCCTTTTTATCGTCGATGAAATGATTACAGGCTTTGGGAGAACAGGCAAGTACTGGGGCGCTCAGCATTCCGGGGTGAAGCCCGACGTTGTCACGATCGGAAAGCAATTTGGAGGCGGCTTCCCCATTACCGGGGTGATCTCGCGAGATGAGATTGTGAACGCGAAGCCCTGGTCCAATCCATCAGGCTCCTCCTCGAGTTATGGAGGGAATCCCCTAGGGAGCGCTGCAGCCGCGAGCTCTCTTGAAATTATCGACGAAGAGGACCTCGTCGAAAACTCAAGACTCATGGGAGAGTATTTCAAAAGGAAACTTGAGCCATTTTTAGATGAGTATCCTTTTGTGGGAGAAGTTCGCGGTCTTGGGCTTCTGCTCGCTATTGAGCTGGTCAAGGACAAGCAGACGAAAGATCCGCTTCCGTCGTCAGTGACCTATCAAATCTTTGATGCTTGTTTGAGGCGTGGACTTCTGTGCATGGCTTACGAATCCAAGTTTCGGATTCAGCCCGCCTTGACCATTGATGAAAAGACGATTGATCATGCGGTTGAGATCATCCGAGAGGTTTTTGACTGGGTAAAGAGAGAAGAAGTTTGGAAAAGATGAACTGGGGGCGTCTAATCTGCGTCCGTCTTTCTTAGCGCTGCAAGAGTTCCGTAATGACCATCAACGATGTCTTCCTTCGATCGCCTCGCAGATTTAATTTCCTCGTAGAAAAAAAGATCAGTTCTCTTATCATCCACTGCTCTTACCAAGATTGAACCGCAGAAACGATCAATGTGACTCGTGCCTTCAGTTTTCTGATAGGAAACTAAAACGGCTTTTGGAGAGACTTGAGATCCTTCCAACAGGACGTAGCCCCACATTTCTTTCCAAGAAATCGAAATGAACGGAAGAGGACGGATGGTCATTTCGAGCTCTTGGAAAGACAAATAACCGGGGCGTTCCGCAGAGACCACCTTGACACCTTTGTGGTCAGGACCTTTGATGATTCTTGGATCAAGAAGTTTCTTCAGAACTTGAGACAGAGGCTTTTGAATAATGCCTCGCACCGCGCCCCATTTTACGGGTCCTTCACGCTCACCCGATGTGCTCGTATCCATCGTTTCATCCAGCGGAATGGGACTCATGAGGGGCGCAGTCACTCTTTTACTCAGATCAAAACACAAATCTTCTGCATAAACGCTGTCAAATCTGAATGCGGATGCCATAAGAGCGACAAGGAAGATCGCACTTTTATGTCCTGTTTTATGGTGTGACCTCAAGTCCGCTCCAAACGTGATTCGGCGCATATTATCAAACCTTAACATTTGATCACTGCTGCCCAATTCGATATGAGTCTGCAATCAAATTCGTAAATTGGGTGGTTTTGGGGTGAAGGAAAAGCACCGAAGATGCCCGTGCGCCGCAGTCCAGATCATACGGAATGGCTCCCCCGTCTCGGCCCGGGCCCGGGTGGAGGTGGCTTCGCCGTCAGCGGGCTCTCGGGCCAGGAGTGGCGCGGGTAGCGGCGGCTCAGCTCCTTGCGCACCTCCGGGTAGGCGCGCTGCCAGAAACCCGCGAGGTCGCTCGTCACCTGAACCGCGCGCTGGTTGGGCGCAAGGAGGTGCAGAGTCACGGGAACGTGGCCCCCGAGAATCGACGGCCCCCGGCTCATGCCGAAGAAGTCCTGAAGTCGGCTTTCGATCCACGGAGGCTTGCCGGCTTCATAATTCACGCGCACGCGGCGCCCCCCCGGAAGCTCGACCCACTCCGGCGCGAGACGGTTCAGGGTAACGACCGACCCCTCACCCAGCGAGGACCGGAGCCAGTCCAGGAGCTCCTCCCCCTGAAGCTCCGAGAAGCTGGACTTTCCCTCGCACCAGCGAAGGACCGCGACCGCCACCTCGGCGTCTCCAAGCGGCGCGAGCGTCAAATCGGGCGAGTGGCTCCGCACCACCTCCACCCGCGCTCGGAGCGTGGAGATCTCGGATGGGTCGACGAACTCCCGAAGGCCCACCTCCTCGATCTTGCGCGCGAGAAAGGCCGCGGCTTTCTCGGGATCCCCCGGCGCTCCCCGCTCCTCGCTCAGGATCAGCTGCCCGCACTGCATCCGTTTGACGCATTCCAGGCGCTTCCGGTTCGGCTCCCAGAGCAGCTCCTCGGACTCCGTCACCGCCAGGGGCTCAAGGTCAAAGAGCCACTCCGGGCGGATCGAGGCCACGGCGCGCGCGATGACCCGGCCTGGCCGCGCTCCCCGCCCCTTCACCTCCCCCGCGTCGGCCGCGACGAAGTACTCGGCCGACGCCGCGAGCGCCGCGTCTTCGAGCGAGGCGGTTCCGCCGGACGCGAGCAGCAGCTCGGCGCCGTCGGATCGGTCGCCCTTGCGGGCCGACCGCCGGGCGACCCGGTCGGGGAACGCGCAGAGCACGGCGAAGGCGAGAGCGTCCTCGCGCGTCCACCCGGCGGCGGCACCGCTCGTGGAGACGAGCGCGGCCGGGCCGCTCAGCTCAGAGTGCGGAGCACCGCCGCGAAACGAAGCCGCCAGCCTCTCGCGCTGGCGCTCGACGGCGAAGTCGCCGCGCGCCTTTCGGTATTCCTCCACGAGGTCGGGGCGCTCAAGGCGCCCCTCGCCCAGCACGGCCGCGAGCCGGGCGCCCTCACCCCCGTACCCGAGTCTCGCGGCTTCCACGCAGAGGCGGCCCAGCCTGGGATGAGCAGGCAGCTCCACGAGACGCCTCCCGAGCGGCGTCACGACGCCCGCGGCGTCCAAAGCCCCCAGGCGCCGAAGCAGCTCGGCGGCCGCTTCGAATGCCGCGCGCGGAGGGGCCTCGAACCACCGAAACGCGGCGACGGCATCTCCAACGGGTGAGCCTCCCGGGTCGATTCCAAGCGCCCGGAGCTCCAGAACCGTCTGCGCGAGGTCGGCCCGAGCGATCTCCGGGATGTCGTGCGAGGGCCGCCCCTCGTAGTCTCCCCTCGTGTACAAGCGCAGGCAGCGGCCCGGCGCCGTGCGCCCGGCCCGGCCCGCCCGCTGAATGGCCGAGGCGCGGCTGATGGGCCGGGTTCGCAGCGACGGCAGCCCGGACCAGGACGAGTAGCTCGCGACCCGCGCCAGGCCACCGTCGACCACCGCCGTCACGCCGTCGATCGTGAGGGAGCTCTCCGCGATGTTCGTCGAAAGAACGACCTTCTGCTTCCGGGACGGCCCGAGCGCGCGATCCTGCTCTTCCCGGCGAAGTTCGCCGTGAAGCGGCAAGACGTCGAGCCCTCGCTCGGTCGCGAGTCCCGCGAGGGCCGACTGCGCGCGAAGGATCTCGCCCATCCCCGGCAGGAACACCAGTACGTGGCCACCGCCCGGCTCCGCGACCTCAGTGACCCCGTCCCGCACGAGCAGCTCCAGCCCCCGTTCGGTCGGCCTCGGAAGGTACTCGACCTTCACGTCGAAGCGTCGCCCTTCCGCCCGCACCCGGACCGCGTCGCCGAGAAAGGCCGCTACGGCTTCGACATCGAGAGTGGCAGACATCACGACGAGGCGCAGGTCCGGCCTCGGACCGAGCTGAAGTCTCCTCAGGTAAGAAATCGCGACGTCGGTATGCAGGTGCCGCTCGTGGAACTCGTCGAGCACCACGCAGCCCGCTCGCCGCAGCTCCGGATCGCCGAGCAGGCGCCTCATGAGCATGCCCTCGGTCAGGAACCGGAGCCGGGTCGCCGGCCCCGAGACATTTTCGAACCGAAACTGGTAGCCAACTCGCTCTCCGAGTCGCTCTCCCAGCTCCTGGGCCACCCGCGTAGCAGCGAGCTTCGCCGCAAGCCGACGCGGCTCGAGCACGAGCACTTCGCGCCCCTCCAGCCACCGCGCGCCGAGCAACGCGGGGGGCACGCGCGTGGTCTTTCCCGCTCCAGGCTCCGCCTCAAGCACGAGGCATCGCCCGCGCTCGAGCGAAGAGACGATCTTCTCGAGATGGGCGTCGATGGGAAGCGGAGTCCGAGTCACCCCGCCAGTCTACGAGGATCCTCTCGAATGAGGAACCCGGGTTCAGGGTAGCCGCGCGTCGCTGCCGAACCGACACTCGACGATCGGGGGAAGGCTCGCGGCCGAGCTTTCGTGCACGTAGATCACGCCGTACTTGTGTCCGAGACACTCCGGGAAGCCCGTGCCGTGTATCGTGCCGCCGGCGGCGTTGCGAATGCCGTAAAAGGTCGCAGCGAAGAGCGGATCCTTGCGGG
Organism: uncultured Bacteriovoracaceae bacterium; assembly: GCA_964372615.1. Taxonomy (GTDB): domain Bacteria; phylum Bdellovibrionota; class UBA1018; order UBA1018; family UBA1018; genus CAYJTX01. Next base: position 9,364 of record CAYJTX010000089.1, read on the forward strand.
AAGGGGCACCCGAGCGCCAATGACCGGTCGGGAGCGTGAGCTCGCCGTTCGCGTCCGAGGCGACTTCGAACGCCTCGGGCGCTCCGCGCAGCTGTTCGCGCGTCCAGCAGAGACCGGGGATCGGAAGCCAGTTCAGCGGGCCATCGCCGCCGTGGCAATCTGACCGGAAGCCGTAGCGCGTCTCGGCCCAGGTCATCCGAAAGACGGCGCCTGCCACGGGCTTGCCGTCGGCCGAGAGCACCCGAACCGTCGCCGGTCGAACTTCCAGATCAAAGCCCGCCTGCGCCTCCCAGGAAGCTCCTGCGAACGCGACACCACAGGCGACCGCAAGGGGCGCCCAAACCAAACCTTTTCCAACCGGGACCGAGGATTTCATGGCCGCTATTCATACCTAATGCAGACACAACTAATCAAGTATTTAAAAACTCTTCTATTCCAATTAGTTAAAGCGGCACAGAGGACTAGCAGCACATGCTGTCAGGTTAGCCGCGTTGGGAGGCCGAGGGCTCTGTCCCTATTAGGGACAAAAACAGCGTTCTGGACAGCCAGAACCGCGTTTTTGTCCCTAATAGGGACAGACGCTCCCCCCGGGCCCGCTTACTCCCAGCGTGGGAGCCTATCCTGACAGCACCGGGACTCAGCGGGCGCCTGAAGTCAGGGAGTGTGAGTCTAGTA
>CAYJTX010000090.1:0-9965 GCA_964372615.1 uncultured Bacteriovoracaceae bacterium
GCGAGATCCGCGACAAGGAGACCGCCGAGATCGCGATCCACGCGGCCCTGACCGGCCACCTCGTCCTCTCCACGCTCCACACGAACGACGCGTCCGGGGCGCCCACGCGGCTGATCGACATGGGCGTCGAGCCGTTCCTGGTCGCAAGCTCCCTGCTCGGAGTCATCGCGCAGCGTCTCATCAGGAAAGTCTGCACGAAGTGCCGGGTTCCCCACGTACCGAGCGAGTTCGAACTCACCGAGCTCGGCCTGCCCAAGGTCCCTGCAGGCTCGACCTTCTTCAAGGCGGTGGGCTGCCCGACCTGCTCCAAGAGCGGGTACTCCGGCCGAACGGTCATTCACGAGCTGATGATCATCGACGACCGGATCCGATCGCTCGTCGTGAAAAACTCGGACTCCGGCCAGCTCAAGAAGGCCGCGGTCGAGGCGGGAATGACGACGCTCCGGGAAGACGGCATCTTCAAGGTGCTTCAAGGCATAACGACGGTCGACGAGCTCATGCGCGCGACGCATGCGGAGCAGTGACGGGAACACCATGGCGCCGATCTACGACTTCAAAGCCATCCAGACCGACGGCCGGTCGAGCAAGGGAATGATCGAGGCGGAGACCGTCAAGGCGGCGCGCCTGAAGCTCAAGAAGCAGAGCCTCATGGTGACCGAAATCTTGGAGAAAAGCGCTGCTCGGCCGAGCCAGTCGGGAGGCCTGCCCTTCATCGGCAACCGGGTGAGCGTGCATGAGGTCGCGATGATGACCCGGCAGCTCGCGAGTCTCGTCAAGGCGAATATCCCGCTCGTCGAGTGCCTGAACGCGCTGGTCGAGCAGTCGGACAAGCCAGCCCTCAAGGTGATCCTGGCGCAGGTGCGACAGGATGTGAATGAGGGCGCCTCCCTCGCCAACGCCACGAGGAAACACCCGAGGGTCTTCGACAATATCTTCGTCAATATGATCGAGGCGGGCGAGAGCTCCGGAACCCTGAGCCTCGTTCTGATTCGGCTCGCGGATCTCAAGGAAGCGCAGATGCGCCTCCGCAGCAAGGTGATCGCCGGAGCGACCTATCCCGCGCTCATGATGGGGGTCTCCCTCGTCCTCCTGGTCGCGATCTTCACGTTCGTCATTCCCAAGCTCACCAAGGTCTTCGATTCCATGCACAAGCCGATGCCCGCGACCACCCAGGTTCTCATTTTCGTCAGCGACCTGATCGTGAACTACTGGTACGCGTTCCTGGCCCTCGGCATCATCTCGACCTGGATGTTCCTCCGCTTCAAGCGCTCTCCCACCGGCAAACCCAGGTGGGACGCCTTCACGCTGCGGGTTCCCGTCTTCGGTACGCTCATCCGAATGATTGCCGTGACCCGCTTCGCGAGCACTATGGCGACCCTACTGGGGAGCGGCGTACCCATCCTGACCGCCATGAGCATCGCGAGAAACCTGGTCGGCAACATCCCGATCATGAACGCCATCCAGCACGCGAGAGAGAACATCACCGAGGGTCAGTCCATCGCCGAACCCCTTCGCAAGAGCGGGGAGTTCCCGCCGATGGTGATCCACATGATCGCGATCGGGGAGCGGACCGGAGAGCTCCCGGACATGCTCCGCAACGTCGCCGAGACCTACGAGGAACAGGTCAACACCCGGATCGACGGACTGACCGCCATGCTCGAGCCGGCCATGATCATCGGCATGGGGGGCGTCGTCGGCTTCATCGTCATGTCGATCTTCGTACCCCTTTTGGAAATCTCGAATATTCAGTAGAACCCCCCCAAGGAAATGAAATGAGGAGGCACCCGATATGATTCCACAAAACCCCCGTACAGCCGCCTTCAGCCTGGTCGAGATGCTCATCGTGATCGCGCTGATCGCGCTCGTGGGCACCTTCGCCACGACTCAGATCATGAACCGCTTCAACTCAGCCAAGGTCAGCGGCACGAAGATCCAGATGAAGAATCTCGGCGTGATCTTGGACGACTTCCGGCGCGAGTGCGGCTTCTACCCGTCGACCGATCAGGGCCTGGACGCCCTGACCAAGAAACCGGCGGGTCGCGAATGCAAGAATTACGACCCGGACGGCTACATCAAGGGCGGCAAGGTCCCCACAGACGGCTTCGGGTTCACCTTCACCTATATGTCGGACGGCAACAAGTACCAGATCAAGTCGCTTGGCAACGACAACAAGGAGGGCGGCGAAGGCATCGACAAGGACCTTAGTTCCGACGAATTGGAGTAGAAGTCGACCGCCCCACCGTTTGCCATTGAGATCAAGAGAGAACGGATTCTCGCTCATCGAACTGCTGGTCGTGGTCGCGCTGATCGGGATGATCAGCCTCTTCGCCCTTCCGTCGGTGACGAACTACTTCAAGCTCTCCCTGAATTCCTCGACGCGAGAGATCGCGTCTGTCGTGAAGGAAGCCTATAACTCCACGGTCATGACCGGCCGGGTGCACCGCCTGGTGTACGACGTCACCGGCAGCTCCTTCTGGGTGGAGCGAGGCCCGCCTCAGGTGCTGCTCGACACGCGCGAAACCAAGGAGGCCGAGGCCAGGAGAAAGCGCTACAGCCGGGCAGGAGACGAGCCCCCCCCCGGCCCCGTGTTCACGCTCGACAAGTCGGTAACCCGGAAGAAGGTCTCGCTTCCCCGCGGCGTGACCTTCGAGGACGTCATGACTGAGCAGGTTCGCGAACCCATCAAGGAGGGTATCGCCTACACGCACTTCTTTCCGCACGGCCCCACGGAGCAGACCATCGTCCACCTCCAGGACGAGGCGAACCACCACATCTCCCTGATCATCTCTCCCCTCATCGGCCGCACCCGGCTGGTCGAGCGCTACATCAAGCTCGAGGAGATCCATGACAAGGATTGAGGGCTTCACCCTGCTCGAGACCATGATCGCGATGTCGATCATGGTCGTCGCCTTCGGTTCGATTCTCATGGTTGAGTCCGCGAGCATCAACACTTCCACGAAAGCCAAGCAGATGATCGTCGTGGCGATGCTCGCCAAGCGGACGATGATCGAATCCGAGTACAAATTCGAGGGCAAGACCTTCGCGGAGTTCAAGAAGGAGGAGTCCGGGACGTTCGAGGAGCCCTGGCGCGACTACCAGTGGACCCGGCTCGTGAAGGAGATCGAGTTCCCGCAGCTCGCGATCGGCTCCGGATCGGGCGACGGCGAGACGACCGCCGTCGAGACCATGACCAAGCTCCTAACGAAGTTCCTATCCAAAGCCGTGAGGGAGGTCACGGTGAAGATCACCTGGAAGAAGGGCTCCGGAGAGCAGAGCTTCGCCGTCTCAACCTATTGGGTGGACCTGAATCATGCGATGGCGCTCTCAGAATAGGGACGGAAAATCGAATTCCGATGGCTTCACTCTGCTCGAGGTCTTGATCTCGATCTTCCTGCTGGTCATCATCAGCTTGTCGATCTACCAGGCCACGACCGAGACCTACAAGCTCCGCGACGTCCTCATGACCGAGGGAGATTTCCATAACGGCGTGCGCCTCGCGATGGGAGTCCTGGACCGCGACATCTCCCTTCTCTACACCCCGTTGATCATGCTTCCCGAAGAGAAGGCTGCTTTGGCGCAGCCCGCGGACGCGCAGGACCTCGACGCGATCATCTCGACGGACCGCTCCAGCGTCTACTGGAGCCCCGCAGTGAACAAGACGGGCGTCAGGCCTTCCCACTTCGCGGGCACGGACTCCAAGCTCACCTTCGTCTCCGTCTCCCACATCCGAATTTACAAGGAGCGTCCGGAGTCCGAGTTCACCCAGGTGAGCTTCTACCTCGACTCCGATCCCTTTGACCGCGCCGCCGAGGGAAAGGTCCTCTTCAAGACCTCCGACCCCAACGCCTTCGACGAGGGCGGCAAGGTCGAGCAGTTCAAACGCACGCTTCCGCTCCTCCACGGCGTGAAAAAGTGGAAATACGAGTACTACAGCAAGGAGCGCGACCGCTGGGATTCCTCATGGGACAGCGAATCGGCGGACAACAAGAACGTCTACCCCGACATGATTCGGGTCACCCTGGAGGTGGTGGGCCCGTCCCGATTGGTTTTCGAAGGCAAGTACTACTTTCGACCGGAGATCCCCCTGCATGGAATCGACCCCAGCACCTAACGAGAAAGGAGCGCCTTCGCGAGACGAGAGCGGAATCGCGCTCTTCATGGTGATCGCGGCGATGACCGTGCTCTCGGTGCTCGTGACCGAGTTCACCTACATCGCGCAGGTCAACCAGCGAATGGCATTCGACAGCCTGGACCAGATCAAGGCCCATTACCTTGCCAAGAGCGGCCTCAAGCTCTCGCTGCTCCGCCTCAAGGCCTACCAGAACGTGAAGGCGCTCGCCGGGGAGAGCTCTCTCGGCATTCCCAAGACCATCCTCGAGAAAATCTGGAGCTTCCCGTTCTTCTTCCCGTTCCCTTCGGACATCCCGGGCATGGCGATGTCCGCGAAGGACAGCATCGCGAAATTCGAAAAGGCGTCCGGTCTCGAGGGGCGCTTCTCCGCCCTGATCGAGTCGGAATCCAACCGCTACAATCTCAATGCGATCCTCGGACCGTTCGTCCCCACCCCCAGCCCGTCAGCGAGCCCATCACCTGCAGCGACCGCCTCGTCCTCGAGCGCCGGGGCCAGCGGTCCGACGGGCTTCGACCCGGTCGCCGCCCGGAAGAACCTATCCGACACGCTCTGGCAGATCCTGAACTCGAAGTTCGAGACCGACCGCGACTTCGCTGACGAGTACCGTGATTTTCGCATGGATGACCTGATGGACGGCATCACCGCCTGGGCCGACCGAACCTACGAGAGGCAGACCACCCCGAGCCAGGAGGTCATCCCCCCCAAGCAGGCTCCATTCTACTCGCTTAACGAGCTTCGGATGGTCCACCCGATGGACGACCGCCTTTTCGAGCTCTTTTCGCCCTCGCTCACGGTTTCAACCACGCCCGGGCTCAACTGCAACACGATCCAGGACGACGCGCTGAAAGTGCTTGTCCCGAAGATGACCGAGGAGGAGCGCAAGGACTTCTTCAAGCATCGCGACAATGAGACCGAGGACAACTTTTTCAAGTCGGCGGACGCCTTCTTCAAATATCTCCAGGATAACGTGTCCGACTTCCGCGGCGACGCCGACGAGGTCAAGCGCTTCCGCGAGGGACTCAGCCAGAAGAATATCCGCATCGTGGTGGACGAAACCCACTTCAAGATCACTGTCGAAGCAAACGTCAACCAGGCCACGCGACGAATCGAGGCCTGGGTCTCGTTCGCTTCCAGCTCCTCGAGCGCGGCCAGCTCCTCGAGCGCGAGCGCCGAAGCACCCCCGCCCCTGTCCGGTCCCGGTTTCGTTGACCCGGCGGCCGTCCAAACCAAGGCTGGTCTCAGGATCACCTTCATGAGAGTTTTATGAGAGAGGGGCGTCGAGCTGAATGAGGATCCTGGGCATTGACGTCGGAGCCACCTCGATCAAGGCCGTGGAGGTCGACAGCGCCTTCGGACGGTTCGAGCTCCACGAGTACCACGAGCAGAAGATCCCGCCGGGCACCGCCGCGAGCGAGGCGGTCAGTGCCCTGGTGTCTTCCCTGCCGAAGTCGCCCGATCGCATCGTCGTTTCCCTGCGAACCTCTCGTTGCACCTCGCGAAATCTGCAGTTGCCGACCCGGGATCGCCGCGCCATCCAGGCGAGCGTCGGCTTCGAGCTTGAAGACGACATCCCCTTCCCGATCGATCAGGCCGCGTACGACTACTCTCAGCTCGGGCAGCAGGGCTCCAGTACGCACCTGCATGTCGTCGTGACGCTCCGGAAGTACGTCGAGGAGGCAATCGCCTTCTTCGGCAGTTCCGGGGTCGATCCCGACCTCGTGACTACGGAGGCCTGGGCGTTCCGTGCGCTTTTGAATCGGATCCTGCCGCCCGAGGCCCAGGAGAAACCTGTTCTCGTCGCCCACCTCGGGCATGAGAGGAGCCTCCTGTATGTGCACTGGCGAGGGTCGCCGATGTTCGCTCGGGAGATCCGGTGGGGCGGCCGGGAGATCACGACGGAGATCTCGAAAAAATACGGCGTCACGTTCGAGCAGGCCGAGACCGCAAAACTCGACCACGGCTTCGTACTGCCTCGCGCGCAGCTGGAATCCGCGACGGCCGAGCAGCGCCAGTTCTCGGATGCGGTCTCAGGCCATCTTTCCACGCTCCTTCGTGAAATCAAGCACGCCGAGCTGAGCGGTAAGGGCGCCACGCGCCAGGACATCGGACGAGCGTATCTTACGGGTGGCACCGCGCTCCTGCCGGGCCTTCCCCGCTTTCTCGAGGAGGAGACCCAGCTCCCCTTCAGGCCCCTTCAGGCCCTCAGCTCCATCGGAGGCTCCGGCGTAGCCTATTCTGAGGCTTCGGACGCCCAATTTGCGAAAGCGGGCGCCTTGGCGCTCTGCCTGGTCGGCTCGGACCGTTCCACCGCGATCCAGCTTCGCAAGGGGTCTCTCGCGAAATCGGGGGGAACGCGGGAGCTCACCTTCGCCACGCTGCGGAAGCCGCTCCTCGCGGCGGCCGCCGTGGGCGCGTGCCTGCTCGTGAGCCTGGGAGTCCAGAGCTACGTGTTCAAGAGGCGGATCGTAGTCGCGGACGAGCAACTCGAACGCGGAATGAAGGCCTTTTTCGGGCAGCTGTCGCCGAGTGCCGTCCGAACCTACCTCGCGAACACGAGCGCCCTGAAGGGCTCCATTACCCAGGAGCTCGAGCGCCAGAGGGAGACGAACCGGCTTCTCGACGCGAATCCGTTCTCGCCGCTCACTTTCCTGAAGGAGCTTTCAGTGGCGATCCCCAGGGACACGGTCGTCGACCTGACGGAGCTTCAGGTGGGTGCCGCGCCCGCCGAGAGCTACCGCGCCGCCGCCGCGACGACCGCCTCACTCACTTTCCTCGTCGCGAATCCTCAGATCGCCGAGAAGCTCGCCACCACGCTCAGCGGCCGCATCCAGAGCATTCAGCGATCCAAGCTCGACGAGGCGCCTGCGGCCGAAGACGGCGGCCCGAAGCGCTGGAAGGTCACTTTCACCGGATCCCCGACGGAGGACTCGTATGGAAGGTGAGTCCAGGTCCGCCCGACTGCTCCAGAGAATCACCGAGCAGCAGTGGTTTCAGCAGCTCAAGGGAAAGTGGGAGGAGCTCGACCCCCAGAGCCGCCTCTACCTCAAGTACGCGGGCGGGATCGCCGCGGCGCTCGTCGTCTTCGGCACGCTCGGCAGCACCTACTGGCGCGTCCGGGGGCTCAGGAAGGAGCTCGCGGCGAAGAACGAGCTGATCCAGCTCGTCCAGTCCGCGACCGACGAGCTGCGACGGCTGCGCGAGTCGGTTCCCGCGGTCTCCCAGGGCGGCAGGCCGGGCGAGGCCCCCGTCGGGCCCTGGGGCCCCTACTTCGAAAGCACGGCGGCGTCCTCGTCGATCGAAAAGGCGAATCTGACGATCGGTCCGGAAAAACCAGGATCGACCACTGAGCAGGCGAAGGAGTCCCTGTACCAGCTCACGGTCAAGAAGGTGAACATCAAGCAGATCGTCCGATTCGCGTTCCTCCTTGAAAGTGGGGCGCGACCCATGAAGCTCCGCCACCTGACCATTGACACGAAGGCCGATCCAACGGGGTACATGGACGCTACTCTTTCGATGTCGGCATTTACCCTGAGTCCTCCTCTGAAATGACGGCAGCTCCGACTCAGCAGGACGGCTTGCCTGGCCTGGTCATTCAGGAAACCGACAAACCTTCGCGCTTCAAGCGCGCGACTCGAGGCTTCGCGTGGACTCTCTTTTTCCTGGCCTGCCTGCTGCTGTTCACCGCCCTGAAGCTCCCTGAGGCACGCGTCAAGGCCTACGTAGTTGGGACCCTCTCCTCGATGCTGAGCGCGAAGGGCGTCACCCTGACCGCCGCCGAGGGCCGCCTTTCCTTCTTCTTCGGGATCAGCTACGCGCTCAAGGACGTGACGCTGACGTTCCCGCCTCCCGAGCCGCCAGTCCGCATCGAACGGATCGTGGTATCGCCTTCCCTGCTGGGGCTGTTCCTGGGGCGCCTGGGGGGATCGGTCAAGATCGAGAATAGCGAAGGCTGGCTCAAGGCATCGGGATGGAAGAGGGGAGCAACGTACGGTGCGGACCTCGAGGCGGACTCCTTCAGTCTCGCGCGGCTCGGAGTGCTCCAGCTTGCGAGCGGCTACAAGGGCGGAATGACGATCTCCGGTGAGGCGAGTTTTCGGGGCGATCCGGCGACGCCTGCGGACTGGAGGGCGGCCATGCAGCTTCGACTTTCGAAGATTGTCATGGAGAACCAGCCGATCATGGGCTTTTCCATTCCGCGCATCGCGGCGTCCGAGGGCGCCATCGACCTCGAGGCGGAACAGGGAAATGTGCAGGTCAAGTCCCTGAGCATCGGAAAGGCGGGCTCGACAACGGACGACCTGACCGCGAACATCACAGGCGCGATCGCCTTGGGCAAGCAGGTGGAGTCGAGCACACTCGACCTCGTGGCTCGGTTCACCATCTCGCCGACCATCACGAAGGCCTTTTTTCTGCTTGAGGGCCTCTTGAAATCCGGCAAGCAGGCGGACGGCTCCTACGCCTACAAGGTGAGCGGTCCGATCACCCTGCCGATTCCATCGCCGGTAACCGCGCAGTGATCTCCGCCGAGGCCTTCGAGCAGGAGCTCGCCGCGCGTCTCTCCAGACTGCTGGAGGGAGGCATCGGCCGACCGACGCCGATCAATCTCGCTGAAGCCGTGCGCTACAGCCTGCTTGCGCCGGGCAAGAGGATCCGCCCCCGCCTCGCCCTTGCCACCGCAGCGCTTTCCGGCCTTCCGGTGGAGGTCGCGCTGGGCTCGGCCGTCTCGATCGAGATGGTTCACTGCTTCACGCTCATTCACGACGACCTTCCCTGCATGGATAATGACGATATTCGTCGCGGTCTTCCCACAAGTCATCGCCGGTTCGGCGAAGGCCACGCATTGCTCGCGGGAGACGCGCTCCTGGCGCTTGCGATGGACGTACTGCTTGATTCCGCGTCACGGGTTCCGGCCGAGCGCGGGCTCGTCGCCCTGCGCCGCCTCGCAGGCGCGGCCGGACCTCGAGGGGTCATCGGTGGACAGGCCGCCGAGCTCCTCCTCTCGCGAGCCTCCACGGTCGAGGATCTCCGCGACCTCCACGCCCGGAAGACCGGCGCCCTGTTCGAGGCGGCGATCGGCATTCCGGCGGACTTGGCGGGACTTTCGCGCGGCGACGAGCGCGGGCGGGCACTCTTCGATTTCGCCTCCGAGCTCGGCTCCGCGTTCCAGGTCGCCGACGACCTGGGCGATGCCGAGCAGGACGGATTCAGCGCGACGAGCATCCTGCATTATCTGCCGCGCCAGGACGCCGGCTCCCTCGCCGCCGCCACTCTGCGAACGGCGGCGACCCGCCTCGAGCGGGAGTGTGGGGCCCCCGCTGAAGGATTGCGCGCGATCGCGGACGAGGTACTGCGTTCCCTATGAGCACGCTTTGGATCACCGACCCCTGGGAAACACTCGATCACCCGCGCGACACGTCGCTTCGACTGATTGAGGAGTGCCTCGTCCAGGGAGTGTCCGCCTCCTGGGCCGATGTTCGCTCGCTGCGCCTCCAGAAAGGGGAAGTGACGATCGACGCCGTGACCGTCGAGGGAGTCTTTCCCGGGAGGGTCGCCAAGTCCTTCCGGCTCGGGCCTTCGCGGCCGGTGAATCCGAAGGGCTTTCGCCGCATCGTCTACCGGACGGACCCGCCGGTCGACGCTTCCTACGTCCATCCGCTCCAGCTTCTTCTCATCTCCCTGGGCGGGTCGATCGAAGGGACTCGTGGGGTCGAAATCGTCAATCCGCCCGCCGCCCTCCTGGGCGCGAACGAGAAGCTGGAGCCGGCGTTCCTGGGCCCCCTCATGCCCCCGACCGTCGTGTCGTCCCAGTGGGCCGTGCTCGAGGCGTTCGGGC
>CAYJTX010000091.1:0-1415 GCA_964372615.1 uncultured Bacteriovoracaceae bacterium
TGGCGATTCTGGGATCCGGGAGTGGGGTGTCTCTAAAACAGCCGCCCCAGCCAGCGCCCTATAATCGCCTGGATTCCCTCGCCGACACCGTCCATGCGGGAGCGCAGCTCCTCGCGAGTCACCTCGTGAAAGGCGGCGAGGTCGGCGCGAACCATCTCCTCGAACCGTTCGATCGCGACCGGGTCGTCGGTCATCAGATTGGCTTCGCCGTTCGTGCTGAAGCTCCGGTACGTGAAGTTGTGCGAGCCGACGGTCAGGGCCTTGCGGTCGACGAGGATGGCCTTGGCGTGCAGGGTGCGATCCTGGATCTCGAAGACGCGAGCGCCCGCGTGCATGAGGCGCCCGTAGTGGGTCATGGCGCTCGCAGAGAGCGTGCCGGCCATGTCGTTGGTGCGCGAGGAATTCGTGAGCACCAGGACCCCCACCTGGGGCCCCCGGCGGCGAGCGACCTCGAGGATCGCGCGCTCGAACTCCGGGTTCGGCAGCAGGTAAGGCGCGTAGATGACGAGCCGGCGGTCGACCGATCTGACGATCGACGAGAACATTGTCACGAAGCCGTTGGCGGGCACCACGGCGGCGTAAGGCTGCTGGTGCTGGTAGACGGCGAACGCCGATCCGACCGGATCGGCTTCGACCGGGGTCGGCTCGGCGTAGATCTTCGGATTCGGCGTGGTCTCGGGCCTCGCGGAGGCGAGGCGGGCGTGGATCTCCTGGTTGGCCAGCCAGTTCCAGTTGGCGTCGAAGCGCCGCTGCATCGACTCGAGGACCGGCCCGCGGACGCGGAGCTCCAGATCGTGCCAGACGGGTGCTTCCGGCCGGTCGATCATGTACTCATCCGCGAAGTTGGCGCCCCCGATGAGGGCCTCGCGTCCGTCGACCACGAAAACCTTTTCGTGGAGCCTGAGGTTGAAGGAGCGGCCCCAGGACGGGCTGTTGACCTGGATCAGCTCGGCGCCCGCGCGCAGGACGATCCGATAGCTTTCCGCGTGGGGGAACACGTTGAGGTAGTCCAGGATGATCCGCACCCGCACGCCGCGCCTTTCGGCGTCCGCCAGGGCGTTGGCGACCGCGAGGCCCGCCTCGTCGTCGCGCCAGAGGTAGTTCTGCACGTCGAGCGTGCTCTTCGCCTCCCGGATCAGCTGGAGGCGGACCGGAAAGAACTCGGGGCCGTTGACTAGGAGGCGGACCTCGTTGCCCCAGGTGATGGGCGCCTTCGAGAAGTGCTCGACCAGCTGGTGCATCCGGGGCCCGAGCCAGAAGATTCCGTCCGGGTGCGGGCTAGTAGGAGGGGGCAGCTCCCCGGCCGTCGGTTGTGGCGCGAACCGCGAGGGGGCGGGGGCGAAGGCATGTGCCTGGGTCGAGCCGAATGGCTCGCCTTGCAAAGTCCCGCCGAGGGCGAGAATCGCGGCTGTCGG
>CAYJTX010000091.1:1425-9945 GCA_964372615.1 uncultured Bacteriovoracaceae bacterium
GTCGGCAGGAATTTGGCGCGAAAAAAAGCAGCTGGGGGCACCCACATGTCCGACCGTATAACTCAGCGCACCAGCGGTGTCGAGGCGCGCCCCGGGAGGCTTTCCGGAGAAAAACAGCCCTATTTCCGAGCCCCCCGAGTTATTATTATTGTTGATTAATTTAATATATAGGGGGCTCCGTCAGGAATCCGTTGCCGTCTTGTCGCGCGCCGCGCAGAGAGAACAAACTTAAGAGAGCGATCGGGATGCCCGATCAGCGCCAGGCGAGCCAGTTGAGACGCGGGGGCAGTCAGCAGGACGACGCCCCGATGACACAGGGACTAGGGAGGGAACCCCATGTCGATGGCGACTTCGTCGAGCCGGAAGGCTCGTTTATCAGGGAGGATGGTTTTCTGGGTCGCGCTTGCGGCGATCGCCGTCGGGTCGGCCACCGCTTCGGCGGGCCAGAGATCGATCCGGATCATAACGTACAACGTCTGGGGCCTGCCTTCGCCCCTGCTGGTGATGCCATCGCGGCTGAAGGACATCGCTGCTGAGATGCCGAAGCTCGGGCCCGACATAGTCGCCTTTCAGGAGACCTTCACGAATAAGGCGCGAGTGCTGGACCGGATGCCGGGCTACCCGTACGTCGCGCAGGGCAGCCCAAAGGTCAAAGGCAAGCTCATGCCTGCGGGACTCACGGTCGCCTCGAGGTGGCCGATCGTCGAGACGCGGACGATCGTTTACAGTGACTGCAGCGGCTTCGACTGCTTCGCCGCGAAGGGCGCGCTCTACACGCGAATCCGTATCGATGACGTGGGGGATGTCGATGTCTTTTCCACCCACCTGAACGCGGGCGGGAAGGACCACATTCGGATGTCCCAGGTCGCCGAGCTCGTCGCCTTTGTATCCTCGATCGCGGGCTCGAGGCCGCTCATCGTGCTCGGGGACTTCAACTCAAAGCCGACCGAGGCGCCCACGAAGATGATGCTGTCGTCGCTCCTGCTCCGAGACGGGCACGACGAGTACCGGCGCACGAACCCGTATCTCGACCCGATTGAGTGGAATCAGTACACGATCGACACGCACCGAAACACGAACATCATGATCGGGATCCTCTTCCAGAAGCCCAAGCGCATCGACTACGTCTTTCTGCGCGACACCGACAGCAGCGCGACCGAGGTCGAGTCAAGCCGCCTGATCTTCGACGAAAAGGTCGGCGGCCGGCACCTCTCCGATCACTTCGGCGTGGCGATGGACCTGAGGCTTACGACCTCCGATTAGAGCTTTGAAGCGCGTGAGGCTGCGAGCGCGGTGAGCACGCCCCAGACCAAGTTGAGAGCGCCGACCGCGATCGGCGTCCCCCAGCCGAGCTCCGACCCGAACCAGCCGGAACCCGCGCGGGGAAAGAAGTAGAGCAGCTGCGCCGTCGTCGGCACGAGCGAGATCAGGAAGCCGCCCTGGATCCACCCGAGCTTCGAGACCCCGGGGAGCTTGAGCGCGAGCGCCCAGATGCCTCCCCAGACGAGGCGCCGGTAGACGACGTCCCCGCTCGCCTCCATCCGGAAGGTGGTCCCCACGTACTGGAGGAGGCCGCCTTCAGTGGCCAGAACGGCGACCGCCGTGCAGATGGTCGCGCCCAGGGTGCCGGCGCCGTACACAACGAAGAGGTTTCGCAGCATGCTCCTGATTGTGGCTGATCAGGCCGTGCCCGCCAAGCCGATTCAGAAGCGTCCGGTCATCCCGAAGAGGAACTGGAACGCGCCGTCGCTCGACTCCAGCGTACCGCCCGTGTTGTCGCTCACGACGTAGACGTTGTAGCTCGCCTGCCCGAAGAGCGAGAGGTTCTTCGTGAGGTCGAGCACGAGGCTGACGTAGGTGTTCGAGGTGAAGCGCTTGTCGTTGTAATACGTGTCGTAGTCGTCGTAACAGTTCCGGTGCGGGTAGCCGTGGTCGTCGTACCAGGTGTCGCAGGTGGTTCCGACGTAGACGGACTCGGGCGCGCCGAGGGTCGTGCCGAACTTCTCGCCGAGCGCGATGCGCACGCGGTTGTAGAGCTTCACGCCGAGCTCCGCCGAAAGCGTCATGCCGGCGCCGACGTTGCCAGCTCCGTCGCTGCGGCGCTCGGTGATGCCGATGCCGATGAGGTCGGCCGCGCCTTTGACGTACATGGCGACGTTTTCAGCGACGTTCCCGCCGATCCCGCCGCGAAGGCCCAGGAACGTGATCTGCGCCGAGACCTCGTTGTCGATTCCGACGTTTCGGTTCACGTTCGCGCCGAGCAGGTTCACTCCCCAGTAGGTGAACTCGTCGAGCCGGCGCTCATAGCCCACGGCCTCGAACTGCATGTCGATGTACGAGACGCCGGTCGAGCCGGCCGTGAAGTCGCCGCTCACGCGAGCGATGATGAAGTAGGAGGTGGCGCTCAGCCGGGTTCCCCCGACGAGGTTCACGCGAAAGAGCGCTTCGACGGGGTTCTCAGTTCCGGCTGAGACGCCGGCGCCGACTTCGATCATGGTCGGGCTGTCGAAGAGCGGCTCCCAAGCGGAAGCCGTCTGGGGCAGCGCGAGAGCCGCGAAAGCAAATGAGGAAAGTCCGAGGGAAACAGTCTTTATTGAAAACATGGCGAGGGGGCTCCTTTATGAGGGCCATTCGCTACCATAGGGAGTAAGACTTTACAACGCTGTGAGTCAAGAATGATTTAAGCTGTTTATTTCAATGGGATGACCTCAGCTGGGGATGGTCTGGTCGGGCCGGGTTGGGTCGCGGGCTGGCGGCCGGGGGGGGGGGGGGGCTGGGGACGTTCGGGGCTCCTCCGGACAGACTGTGAGAGCCGGGTGTCCATCCGCATCCGGCTTGAAACAGGTCCGGATCGAGCGCGAAACGGGCACAAGAGGCTGGAAAAAATCCTGCCGAACACGAAGACCGACGGCGAGGCCGCGTGCGTGAGTCGCAGGTGCGGCAGCAAGGAGAAGGACCGCGGCGACGAGTGCCCATCGCGCGAGCCTGGCGAGAGTCGCGATCGGCGAAGTTTCGCCTCGGGACCGCCCCGGTGTCAGATTCGCGATTGACGCTATGTGTCGTTTCAGACGCACACTCAGCCTTTCAGCTCTGAAACGGCTTTTTCTTTAGGAAGGCTGATGGGATTCGAGGCCGCGGTGAGTTATTTGCCTTGGATGGTCTTTGAGGACGCGGGTGAATCCCGACATGTACACTCGGAGTACATTTTCTGATAAAAATACTCTGGTATCCTAGGGCCTTTGCTGCGGAGCAGAGACTGAGCCCCCACGGATGAGAGCGAAGTGGCTCGCCCTTTGGGTGGATCGCAGCGCTCTCGCTCACGGGGTTCTGAGATGCGGCGTGGCTCGCGGATACGCGGAGGGACGCCGGACGCTAGACGTTTGCGGTTACACGCGTCCGAGACAGATCTCCTGGGGTCTGTCTCGTCGAATCACCGGTGAACTCGTCAGGCGATTCCAGCGGTCAAGCGCTTGACGCCGGTGACTGCCCGCGCCGCGCGTGGCGCGTGATAAACTGGAACTCATGCCCACGCCCCGCTGGGTGGTCCACAAGTTCGGAGGCACCAGCGTCGCCGGCGCCGACCGTTACCGCGCAGTGGCGCGGATCGTGCGGGGCCTCGAGGGCGCGCGGCCGGCGGTAGTGGTCTCGGCGATGAAGGGCGTGACTGACGCGCTGATCGACGTCTGCGAGCGGGCGCGGATGCAAGACCCGACGTATCAGGAGGCGCTCGCTTCGCTCCGGGCGCTGCACGTGAGCGTGGCGCGAGAGCTCCTGGGCGCGGCGTCCACTTCCATCGACGCCGCTCTGTCAAGGGACTTCGGCGAGCTCGAGGAGATCCTTCGCGGCGTCTGGCTCGTGAAGAACCTCCCGGACCGTACGCTCGAGATGGTCTCGGGCTACGGAGAGCTCTGGTCGGCCCAGCTGCTCCGCGCGCAGCTCGCGGCCGAGGGCGTGCTCGCCGAGTGGCTCGATGCCCGAAAGGTGCTGGTGGTGGACCCGCAGCCGACGCCGGTGCACGTGGACTGGGAGAAGTCAGGTGGGCGCTGCGAGGCGTGGCTGACGAATCTTCGAGGGCAGGGCCCCGTCGTGATCACGGGTTTCATCGCGTCCACCGCCGACGGCGTTCCGACGACGCTCAGGCGCAACGGAAGCGATTTTTCCGCGTCGATCTTCGGGCGCCTCCTCGACGCGCGCGAGGTCGTGATCTGGACGGACGTCGACGGCGTGCTCTCGGCCGACCCGAGCCTCGTTCCCGAGGCGCTCGTGCTCGACGAGATGTCGTACGCCGAGGCGACGGAGCTCGCGTACTTCGGCGCGAAGGTCATTCACCCGGCGACGATGGCGCCGGCGATCGAGAAGAGCATTCCGATCCGGATCCGAAATACCTTTCGGCCCGAGGCGCCCGGGACTCTGATCCACCCGGGCTCGCGTTCCAAGGGCACGGTCAAGGGGTTCTCGACCGTCGACCCGATAGCGCTCCTGAATCTCGAGGGCACGGGCATGATCGGCGTACCTGGGGTGGCGGAGCGGCTCTTCCGCGCCCTTCGGGAGGTCGGGGTCTCGGTCATCCTCATCAGCCAGGGGAGCTCGGAGCAGTCGATCTGCCTGGCCGTGCCGGAGGCGCAGGCGGAGCTGGCCGTGACGGCCGTGGAGCGCGCGTTCTTCGCTGAGCTTCATCACGGCCAGATCGAGAGCGTCGACGTGCAGAAGAATTGCAGCATCCTGGCCGCCGTGGGCGACAACATGTGCCATCACACCGGGGTCGCCGCCCGGTTCTTCGGGGCGCTCGGCGACGCAGGCGTGAACATCCGTGCCATCGCGCAGGGCTCGAGCGAGCGCAACATCTCGGTCGTGGTCGACCGCGCTGACGCGAGCCGCGGCCTTCGGGCGGCGCACGCGGGATTCTACCTCTCGGCGCATTCCGTTTCCGTGGGGCTGCTCGGCGTCGGACACATCGGCGGAACCCTTCTTCAGCAGCTCACCGCGGTCGCCGCGGGACTGAGGGAGAGGCACCACGTCGAATTCCGGCTGCGCGCGCTCGCGTCGAGCGGCCGCATGGTGCTCGACGAGAGGGGACTCGACATCGGTGCGTGGGCCGGGCCGGAAGGGAGGGCACGGCTCGCCCAGGAAGGGGTATCGGCCGATCTCGACGCGTTCGCGAGCCACGTGCGAGCTCCGCACCTTCCCCATGCGGTCATCATCGACTGCACGGCGAGCGACGCCGTCGCCTCGCGCTACGAGGGCTGGCTCGTCCGCGGGATCCACGTTGTCGCGCCCAACAAGAAAGCCGGCTCGGGGCCGCTGGAGAGATACCGGGCGATCCTGGCGGCCGCGCAGGCGGGCCACAGCCACTTCCTTTACGAGACGAACGTGGGAGCCGGGCTCCCGATCCTCAATACGCTTCGCGAGCTCGTCCAGACGGGTGACTCCGTGCTCTCGGTCGAAGGCGTGCTCTCCGGGACGCTCTCCTATCTCTTCAATCAGTACGACGGGTCCGTGCCATTCTCGAGAATCGTGCTTGAGGCGAGGGGCCGAGGATACACGGAGCCCGACCCCCGCGACGACCTCTCGGGTATGGACGTGGCAAGGAAGCTCGTGATCCTCGCGCGGGAGATGGGCATTGCCGCCGAGGTGGCGCAGGTGAACGTCGAGAGCCTGGTGCCTGAGTCCCTGCGCGGCCTGGGCCTGGACGAGTTCCTGGCGAGGCTTCCGGAGCTCGACGCACCCATGCAGGCGCGATTCGAGGCAGCACGCGCGCGGGGAGAAGTGCTGCGCTACGTGGGGTCGGTCGGCCCTGAGGGCAAGCCGACGGTGGCGCTTCGTTCCCTTCCGGCTTCGCACGCGTTCGCGCGGCTGGCGGGAACCGACAACTGCGTCGCCTACCGAACGCGCCGCTACGACGCTCAGCCCCTCGTCGTGAGGGGCCCGGGCGCGGGGCCCGAGGTGACGGCCGCGGGCGTGCTGGCCGATCTCCTCAGGCTTTCGTCGTATCTGGGCGCGCACCTGGGGGCGCGGGCATGAGGTTGCACCCGAGCGCGACCGCCTTCGCCCCGGCGACCGTGGCGAACGTGGCGGTGGGCTTCGACCTGCTGGGCTTCCCGATCGATGCGGTCGGCGACGAGGTGACCGTCGTTCGCGCGAAGAAGCCAGGCGTGCGCGTGACAGCCGTCGAATGGGCCAGGAAGGAGTGGGAGGTCGCGCTCCCCGAGGATCCGACGAAGAACACGGCGGCCGTCGCGCTGGGGAGCCTGCTCAAGGCCGCCGGATCGAGACTCTCGGGAGGCTTTGAGATCCGGATTCGGAAGGGCATTCCGCTCGGTTCGGGGATGGGGGGCTCCGCCGCGTCGGCCGTGGGCGCGGTCGTGGCCGCGAACGCGTTTCTGGATGATCCGCTTTCGAAAGAGGAGCTTTTTGTCCACGCCCTGCGTGGCGAGGAGGCGGCAAGCGGCGCGCCCCACGGCGACAACGTCGCCCCCTGCCTTTTCGGGGGGCTCGCGCTGTGCCGCTCGGTGGACCCGCCCGACATCGTCTCGATTCCAGTGCCGAACGGCATCTTCTGCGTTCTCGTGCGGCCCCACGCCCAGGTGAGTACGCGCGAAGCGAGAAAGCTCCTTCGCCCCGAGGTTCCGATGGACGCGTTCGTGCGCCAGGCGGGGGGGCTCGCGGGCGTGATCGTGGGTTGCTTCACGAACGACGTGCGGCTGATCGGCCGGTCGCTTGCGGATCACGTGATCGAGCCCCAGAGGGCGAAGCTCATTCCTGGATTCGCCGCGGTCAGGGAGGCCGCCCTGAGCGAGGAGGCGCTCGGCTGTTCCATCTCAGGTTCGGGCCCGTCGGTCTTCGCGTGGGCGCTCTCCATCGCGCGGGCGGAGCGGGTTCGGCGCTCGATGGTAGCCGCGTTCGAAGCCGCAGGCCTGAAGGCGGACTCGTGGGTTTCGCGCGTGAGCTGGGACGGCGCTGTCGTACGCCTCACGCCGGAGCGGCCGTGAAGTACCTCACCACGCGGGGAGGGTCTTCGCGGCTTTCGTTCACCGAGGCTCTAACGGCCGGACTCGCGCCGGACGGAGGACTCTTCGTCCCTGAGGCGCTTCCCGGGGTCTGCGGCGGCATCGGGCCCCCCGCGGAGGGATCGACGGAAGAGCTCGGTGCCTTCGCGGCCGAGCTCCTGGCGCCGTTTCTGGCCGAAGACCCGCTTGGGCCAGCACTTCCCAAGCTGTGCCGGCGGTCGTTCTCGTTCCCGATCCCCCTGCGAGCGCTTTCGGACAGGAAGACTTCGGTGCTCGAGCTCTTTCACGGCCCCACGGCGGCCTTCAAGGATGTCGGGGCACGGTTTCTCGCCGCCTGCTGCGAGCGGATGGGCAGCGGAAAGGGCACCGTGCTGGTGGCCACCTCGGGCGATACCGGCGGGGCCGTCGCGGCCGCGTTCGCGGAGGTTCCGGGAGTCGAGACGTGGATCCTCTTCCCGCGCGGGCGGGTCGCCGCGCGCCAGCAGAAGCAGCTCACTACCTGGGGCCGCCGGGCGCGGGCCTTCGCGGTGGAGGGCGACTTCGACGCCTGCCAGGCGCTCGTGAAACGCGCGTTCGCCGACGAAGCCGTCCGCCGCAGGCGGCGGCTCATCTCCGCCAACAGCATCAACATCGGGCGGCTGCTTCCGCAGATGGTCTACTACGCGGCAGCGTCGCTTCAGTACCTCCGCAGGAAGGGCGTGCCGCCCGGCTTCGTGATCCCCTCCGGAAATCTCGGAAACGCGGTCGCGGCGTTCTGGGCGCTGCGGATGGGCTTTCCGATCCGGCGGATTGCGCTCGCCTTCAACGCGAACCGCGCGGTGCCTGATTTTTTCGCGAGCGGGGAGTACCGTCCGGCGGCGACGAGGGCGACTCTCGCCAACGCGATGGACGTCGGTGCGCCGAGCAACTTCGAGAGGCTCACGCATCTTTATAGTGGCGATCTCGCCTCGCTGCGCCGGGACGCCGAGGCGTATTCCGTGGACGACGTGGCAATCGGCCAGGCGATCGAGCAGGGGCCTGCGCGCTGGGGCTCGGTCTGGTGCCCGCACACCGCAGCCGCGATCTGTGCTCGCGAAAAGTTGGGCGGAGCGGATTGGGTCGTGGTCGCCACCGCGCACCCGGCGAAGTTCGAGACGATCGTCGAGCCGCGCATCGGACAGGTGGTCGAGGTGCCGCCCGCGCTGGCCCCCGTTCTCGGGCGCGAGGAGCGATTCGAGACAATCGGATCCGAGTGGGAGCCGTTTCGAAAGATCCTCCTCTCGTCGTCGTAGATGAATCTGAGGGCGCCCGCGGCGCCCCCTTCGCGCGCGAGCGTGAGGTCGAGCCCTTGGGCGAGCGTGAGGGCGAGCAGTGATCGTTGCTGGAAGTCTCTCTATCCGCACTAGGGTGTGGCTTCAACTAACCGAGCCACAGGAGCATGCAGGAAAGGGCGACCCTGCCCGAGAAGTTGCGAGCGAGTTTCTCGTGACGAGTGGCTATCCCGCGGTTCTGCTTGAGACGACAGAAGGCGTTC
>CAYJTX010000092.1:0-9942 GCA_964372615.1 uncultured Bacteriovoracaceae bacterium
GGTACTGCCAGTGGAAATCGAGGAAGTCGATGACGAAGCCGAATCGCAGGCGATCAATCAGATTTCCCACCGCTCCACCCACCACCAGCGCTAGCGCAGACGATCGCTGCCAGTCCGCATCCGGGATTCGCCGAAAGATGTAGACGATCGCGACCAGTGCCACGACGGGAACGAGGATGAAGAATGGAATGCGAAACGCCGGATCCGCGTGAGCGAGCATCCCGAAAGCGGCCCCCGGGTTTCGAATGTAGGTCAAATTGAAGAAACCGGAGATCAGCGGAATGCTCTCTCCCAGCCTAAAACGATGGTGCACGACCCACTTGGTGGCCTGGTCGAACAGGACCAGGACAGCCGCGATCCCAACCAAAAGAATGAGCTTTCGAGTGCTCCGGCGAAGCACTCCGGTCACCAGCCCGGCCCCCAGATGACCACCCCGTTCATGATCTTTTCGGCCAAGCCGGGGTCGTCTCGCTCGAGCTCCTGGTAAGCGTCGGATTTCCACACAACAGGCTCGATCGGTTTGCCGAGCGGATACCCAGCCACCACTCTCTTCACCTCCTCGGGAGAATCGGAAACGATGAAGAGATCGAAGTCGCTGTCTGACCTTCCCTTTCCCGCAGCTCGGCTGCCGAACAGGATGACCCTGCTTGAGATCGGCATGAGCAGCTCCCGGAGGCCCTCGAGATCGGCGATCGCGGCAACTACCTTCAGCACGTGGGCCGTCGGATTATCGTCTTGAAGCCTCACCGCCCGATGATTGTCCAGAAAATCGACCAGGCCGACCGCCTGGAGCTCATGCAGGATCTTCAAAATACCTTCACTGCCGCCCAAGCCCCTCACCCCTTTGAGCTTCGAGGCGATCACCCGAACGGAAAATGACGTCGTTGGCTCGGAAAGCAGGAAACGTATCACCTTCTGTTCCGGGGTCGCGAACAGCAGTCCTGACATTGTCGGCGGAGTTCTTCTCACTCTGGCCATAGCTCTCCCAATTCGCGCGCCACAGCTTGAACGGCGCAAGCCAGGCCTTCCGAAAACGCGTTGATCCGATGGCTATCGACATCGATCTGCCCGACGATACTACCCCTTCCGTCACGGATCAGAGCGACCATTTCCGAGCAGGTCTTCGCGCTGCAGGCCAGGTAGTTCTTCCGTTCGTTCACGTTGGGCACGATTTGATCCGCATTCTCCGCCACGGCCGTCCCGCAAACACCCTGGCCCACAGGAATGACTCGATGTTCCGTATCCTCCCCGATGAAAGGCCCCAAGACCAGCTTCTTTCCCCTCAGCAGATAGACGCCGACCCAATGGAAGTCCGGAGAGAGGGATGCGACATGACGCACTGCAGAACCTAATGGCGAAAGCGGGTCGTACCAGACGGGCCAGTGGAGCCGAATCGACTGAGCCTTTTGAAGACCCTTCGGGCGCGCACTCCGCTTGCGTCGCGTTTTCACCCCATGGACCCCTGCTCGATTCATAACTCAGTCTCGCGGATGGGTCGACTCGAGAGCGCTCAGGGCAATCAGCCCGACCGCGCGCCAGACCTGCTCATCAGTCCACGCTTCACCGACCCACTCTCCCTGCATCTTTGCGAAAAGTGGGTCTGTCGACTCCGCTTGCGCCTGCGACGCGACGAGAACCGCGCACACGCACACGAGCGCTCGGAGCGATTTGGCCCTGAGACCTACAGTGCTGATTTGACCCCAGCTCAGCGGCCCGTTCACTTTGTCACCACTTCATCCGCCACAATCCACCGAATTCGACGCACTGTCGCAACAGCTCCGATCCTTCCGCACTTGTCTGGCCAAACTCTCGGAATTGCAATCACTCCCTGCCGAGTCGCCCCCCTGTCGAGGTACGCGAATCTCGCGGCACGCGCCCGTGAATGATCGCGCTGGCACGGCTCCCGCACAGGGCCGACCCACATCGGAGGGCGCCCCCGCCCGCCAACACTTGAACCGGCGAGCCGAAAGCCCGCCAACCAGAGGAGAAGATCATGAAGAAAGCATTGCTCACCGCAGCCGTCCTGAGCGCGATCGGCACGACTCTCGCCCCCTCCGCCTTCGCTCACGGCTCCAGCATCACTCGCAACACCTGTTTCATACGCGGAACCGCCGGAGACATGGGCCGCCAGATGGGCGTCCGCAACTCCGCCCGCCTCGTCGGAGCCGTGTGGGCCCGCCTGGGTCAAACATGCGACAAGGTGGACAGGCTCGCTCAGATCATCTCCGAGACACCCCTCGCCCGGCCATTCCGTGGCGGCGACTTCGCGGCCTGCTTCTACCTCGGCTACACCGACACGCTCTGGTCGCAGCTCGACGACGTGTACAATCGCTGCGGCATCCGCTGCTTCAACGCGGGCGCCGAGATCGGTAACATTTCAGCGCAAGGCTACTGCGCCGCGAGCCTCGCGGTGGGCGGCCTCTACGATCCAGGCTTCATCGCCCAGCCGCCCCTTCCCTTCTGCGGCCAGTCCCTCGTTCTCGGCTGTAAGTCTGAGTACGTGAGCGTCGCGACGATGGAATTCCCCGGATGCTCGGCCTTCACCGAAGGCCACTTCGCGGAGACCTTCGATAACACGGTTCGACAGGACTGCTTCGTTCCCTCGGACGTGCCCATCCGAGATCGGGGTCCCCTGAACGAAGACCTCATCCTTGCCCTCGGACTTCTGTGAGCAGGACCGGCATAGCGGAACGTAATCCGGCCTGAGCATCAGCAGGCCTCGCCTGCGGCTCTTAAAGAACACGAAGGAGAAACATATGAAAACTCAAATCAGGATGACCTCAGCCTCTGTATCGATGTCGCTGATCATGACCTTGCTCGGAACAGTAGCCTGCGCGGACGCGAGTGCCTTCGGACGCTCGGCCACGAAGCCACCGGTGGTGGAGCTCCCTCCTCCTCCTCCAGTAGATACCGGAACGCCCGCTCCGGTGACGGCCCCTGCGCCGGTTGTGGCTCCGGCTCCCATCCCGACTGACCACGGGAATGTGACTCCCGGAACCACACCTATCTCGGCAGGCACCTTCGAGCAGGGCCTCGAGATCGGACGACGGAACGGGGACCTCATTGCTCAGCGGCTCACCGATCGCACGGTCGGGACCGAGGGCTGCACAGGAATCGGGAAGCTCGAACGCGGGCTTCTGGCGGTCACTCGGAGCATCCGGCCGCCTGCGAGCGCGTCCGATGCCCTGGTTCGCGGTTTCTACCGTGGATACCTGAACTCGGTCCGTGAGGCGATCCGGTCGACCCGTCGCGGCTGCGACCTCAGTCGGCTCGACCGGGGCGACGTTGTCGGCGAAATCTACGGCTCTCTGCTCTGCCAAGTGGCCAGCTTGAGCGTGGAAGCCGTCACCCGCTTCGAGGTCGAGTCCCTCTACGCGGGCTGGGCCACGACGGCGGATGTCGTAGCCGAGTGCCGCACGTCGGTCGCCGTCACGGTCAGAAACTGTGGCGGAAACGACGCCCTGATCGACAGCCTGTCGGTCACGATACACCAGAGCTGCGCCGACTCCACGCTGGAGGATTAGTCGGCACGAAACCAGCCAGGGCCGGCTCCCGTTGGGAGCCGGCCCGCCAGCAACTGAGAACGAAAACAGCGTGAGGTGGGAAATGAAAACAAAGAAGTTCAACGAGATGAGTATTTTGATAGCGGCTACGACCCTCGTGGTCGCGACGGTCGCCGGGTCCACAGCGGCCCTGGCACATCCCTATCAGCCTCGACCTGCTCCGCCCCCGGGCTACGGCCCGCCTCCCTTTGCTCCGGCCCATGGCCGCAGGCTTGAAACCCCTCCTCCCCGAGGCCGCGACGAAGACGAAGTCCAGGCAGCTGCGATGATGGCGCAAGCGATCAGCGGGCTCGGCTGCGAAAATGCCGGAGAAGCTCTTCGGCGCCTCTCCAATCAGCTCCTAGGCTCGGTTCGCTTCGCGACGGATTCGAACTTTCTCCCTCCCCCTCCGCACGACCGGCGGGGTCGGATGCGCGAGGAGATGCGCAGTCGCTGGCGCAGACACCTGCGTAGCCCGGCCTTCTGGCAGAAGGTTTGGGAGCGGCTCGCCGACGCCTATCGCGCCTGTGATCTCACGTGCTTTGACGACGGCTACGCCGTCGGAACGATCTCCGGCGCCGGCTACTGCGCGGCGAGCACCGGAGTGGAGGGCCTGCCGGGTCCGGGCTTCGCCTATCAGCCCCCGCTCCCACTCTGCCAAAACGCCGTCTTCGTCGGCTGCCAGCGCGGCTATCAGGACGCGGCCCTTCAGTACCAGGGCTGCTCGACCTACACCTCGGGCACGTACGATTCGATCTTCCGCGAGTACCAGAGCCAGGACTGCAACATGGGTTTCTAGGGCACCGGACCCCCGGGGTGGTGTCACCGAAGGGATTCCTTTCGGCACCACCCCAAGTCGGCACCTAGTATAAGGTAACGTGATAACCGGAGCACCTCACGGTTATTTGTCAGACATCAAAGGAGAAATTCCCCCATCCCGAGCGTGGCACGGAGCCTGCTCTACCGGCGCTGGCACCGCGATTTGACGCATATACGTTGATCCGTTACGAGTGGATCGCCTTCGTTTCCATCGGGGTGTGTGGGGGTAAGCAACATGAGGCATCGAATCCGAACTGTCATAGGCATTGCCGTGGTGGCGTTGACCGCGGCCTGTTCTCGCGAGTCCACGCAGGAGCCGCCGATATTGCTTAGCCCTGTAGTTCGCGGACCGGCGATTCAGTCCGGGGCAATTCCCGAAGGCGGCACCCGGGTCGTCGAAACCGACGCGGGCGTTCCGATCCTGCTGAATCAGATCGGCGGCAAGACCTTCTTCCAGGCCGAGGGAACCTTCTCCACCCGCTCCTTCGCCTCCATTCTCGCTCCCTACACGAATCACGACCGCCCCTCCCGCGACAGGGCGCTCACCCGCGAGCTGCGCCGGGTGACGGATCGCCTGCACCGCGAGGGCGGCGCGCTCATCATGAGCGAGCGGGCTGACGTCGGCCACTTTACAGTTTACCTTCCCTACGACGCGAGCGACCTGATCGCTTCCGTCCGCAAGGTGCGTTTTTCTCCTGGCGTGACCGTGCTCATCAACCCGATCGCGCACGATCCCGACGCGGTCAAGCGCATCCGCGAGCTCAACCCGCTCGCCGAAGAGCTCATGCCCCGCGTGGGCGTGCGGCGCGACGATTTCAGCGGCTTCAGCGGCCTGGAGCGCATCGGAGCGCCCGAGTTCGTCCGCCTCGCCGAAGCGGCGATCGGCGGCGGAGTGCGAGTCGACGGATCGTCGGTCAACCTCGGCATCACCGATACCGGGATTACCTACAACCATCCCACGTTCCTGGACCGCGCGAGAACCACGAGCCGCGTAGCCTACATGAAGGACTTCACCCGCGAGGGACGGGTTTACTTTTCCGACCGCGCGCGCTTCCAGGTTCGTGTGCCCGAAGGAGGAGCGGCCGACGAGCTGCGCATCGACGCGCAGATCATCGTGACGCCCAGAATCCCGAGCGTTCCCGCCGCGGATACCTTTGTCGACGTCACCGATTTCGCGATCAGGGTCTCGCCCGAGCTTCGCGCCCGGCTTACGACCCCCGGGGTACCGGCACGCCTGGGCTTCCTGACCGAGGATTCGCTCAACTCCGAGGCCGATCCCGTCGACCTCAACGCCAACGGACGCAAGGACGACAAGCTTCCCCTCATTCTCATCGCCGCTGCCGAGCCTGCTCAGGACGAGATCTACTTCGATCCCACCGGAACGGGTGATTTCACGTCCGTGCGCCCGATGCGAGATTTTTCCGCCTCGGGAAGCCTGGTCGAAGTCTTCGCGGAGAAGTTCGGCTTCGACGTCAGGCGCGACCGCCTGCCGCTCTCGACCGGAACGGACGTAGCCGAAGTCCGCAGCGCTTCGATCGTAGGATACGACCCTGGCAACCACGGGTCGCACGTCGCCGGAATCGCCGGTGGCTCCCGCACGATCTCGAACGACTCGGACGACACGCTCGCTCGTGGCGTGGCTCCCCAGGCGCGAATTCAGATGAACCGAGTCTGCGCGAACGGCGGTGGCTGCAACGCCACGAATGCCTTCATCGATCTCGCGACCGAGGCCCATGCCGAAGTCATCAACATGTCTCTCGGCGGCCTGAGCCCGTTCAATGACGGGTACGGCGTGCAGGAGACGATCATCAACCGGCTCACGTCCACGAAGAACGTCCTCTTCGTGATCTCTGCTGGCAACTCCGGCCCGGGCCGGCAGACTGTCGGCGCCCCCTCGGTCGCGCGTCTTTCCCTCAGCGTCGGAGCTACCGCCTCAAAGGGACTCATTCAACGCCAGTACCAGTGGCCGGGCGGCGGCGAGGTTGTTCGCCCTGAGGACGACACCGACTTCATGCTCTTCTTCAGCAGTCGCGGCCCGACGGCCGCTGGCGGGTTCAAGCCGAATCTTTCGGCCCCCGGAACGGAGCTGAGCGCGATCCAGCTCAATGCAGCACCGGGAGCGCATTCCGGCCTCGACGTCTTCTGGGGCACGTCGATGTCCGCGCCAACGGCGACCGGCGCCTACGCGCTTCTGCTCGACGCCATCAAGAAGTTCAACGAGCGCAATCCCACAGCGCCCCTCACGACTGATGCAGTCATACTCCGGCGGGTCCTCATCGACAGCGCGAAGCCCTTCGACGTGAACAGGTTCGACCCCGCGACTGGCGCCAAGACCTCGGGTCAGTACACCTGGATGGACGAAGGCACGGGAATCATCGACCTCCCGGCAGCCTGGGCGATGGTCCTGGCACTCCGCGACGCCGCGGAACCTCAGAGCACCTCGATCGACTACGAGATCTTTGTCGCGCAGACGAACCCTTCGGGCGTGACCTACGACGGCACCCGCGCCGCAGGAGAGGGAATGCCGGCCATCGGAACCGGGGTCTACCTCGATTTCCATTCGTCCGAGACCCTGCGAACCGTCCACATCGGCCGTCGCCTTCCCGAGCAACTCGCAACGTCACCTGAGGCCGGCCGCCTGAGCCGGGATCTTGAGACATCCGCCGAGACCTTTGAGCTGCGGACCGTATTTTACGGATCCGACAAGCAGTGGCTCCGGGTCGGTGTTCGCGACGAGCTGAACTGCGCGACCTCGCCGACCACGGATCTCACCGTTGTCGGGCGTGGCGCCGAAATCGTCGTCAACCCGGACGGGACCGGCGAGATCGCAGGCCGCAACTCCAGCACGCTCAACGTCTGCGTGGATCGTCGAATGATTTCCGAGGACCTCGCTCCTGGAGACCACGGCGCCCTCATCTACGCGCATCGAAAGTCAGCGAGTCGCGTGGAAGAGCTACCCGCCTTCATCGTGCCGGTTTCCGTGACCGTGCCTCACCGGGTTCTGCGGGACTCGACGGGTTACCTGATCTCGGACCAGGTCCGAAGCTTCGGCGTGAGCCGCCAGTACGTCACTGTTCCCAAGGGAACGAGCGTCGTCCGAGTGACCCTCGAGGTCGCTGAGGTCAAGACCGACCGGGACGGCAGGGCCCTCCCCGGGCAGACCTGCGCCGGTGTCGAGCTGATGTCCCTCGAAGGCTCGAACGTCGCCAAGTCCTTCAGGACCCGAAAGGACGCACGGATCACCAGCTGTGATCCCGAGGGGCGACCCAGCACCGGAAAGCGTTCCCTGACGATCTCCAGAACAGCGCCCACCTCGGGCGTCTGGGACCTCCACGTCTTCGGCAGCTACAAGTTCGCCGAATCGGCGTTTACATTGAAGGTCGACTACCTCACGGCGGTCCCGAGCGTGGATGCGATCGAGGGTCAGATCGAGGCGCTGAACGGCGCGATTACGTGGACGGTCACCGAGACCTCGATGCCTGCCACTCCGAATTCGGCCAAGAGCCGGATCGAGCTAACCAGCCTGAAGAACTTCGCCGAAGGCCGGGTTGAAAACGGCAAGTGGATCCTGGTGGAGAGCCCCCTCGGCAAGCTCCGCACCTATCCGGTGCTCACAAAGGGAGTCACGATCACCACGGGTGAATCCCCCGGTAACGACCTCGACCTCATCGTCATCGAGTGCGACAAGTCGGCGACCTCGGTCGAGGACGCGAGCTGTTCGCAGGTCGGTGCGAGTGGTGGCTCCACCGATGTAGAGGATGTCCGCTTTGCCCCTCGCGAAGGCAAGGTCTACGCGGCACGCGTCGATGGCTACGAGGTCAAGGATGAGGGTCGCTTCACATCGGAGGAGACGGTCGACTTCGAACCGGAGGCCGGGCAGGTCGCGATCGCCCCAAGCGGTGCGAACGCCTTCCTCGTCAGCCATTCGTTCACTGAACAGCAGCTCACCGCGAGCAAATTGGCTAACCATCCGCTTTTCACCGCCGGGCAGTACATCCTGGTCGGGAGTCTCGCGATTCAGGCGAGCGACGGGACGGTACTTGGATCTGTGCCAGTGAGAATTCGGCGCTAGTGCATACCTCTCGCTTACAATAGTCTTACAACCATCTGGCCCCGCCTTGCGTACGATCTTCCTGGCTGGGGGGAACAGCACATGGCGGGTGCGTTCGATAAGTATTTTGAGCTTACCGAGAAGGTGGGCTGGCGGCTCACGGACCTCGACTGGGATCACATCGACTTCGAGAACATCTCCGAGCTCGATCGTCGAATCATCGTCGAGACCTCTGTCATCGAGCATGGAGTCCCCCACTACGTGGATCTCTGGCTCAAGGTGGACGGGATCAGGGATCGATGGGATCTCTGGCAGTTCGTCATTTATTGGGCGGGCGAGGAACATCGTCACTCCCAGGCGCTGAACAAGCTCGCGGCGATCCTGAAGGAGTCCATTCAGCCGACCTACGAGGCGGTCGCGAAGAGCGACTTCTCTCGCCTTCAGAAGGAATCCTGCCCGAGCCGCTGTTACGAAACGCTCGCGGGGAATCTCACCTACACCACGATCCAGGAGCTCGTGACCTGGCAGTTTTATTTCAACTTCGCGCGCCAGTCCCGATCCTCCTTCGTCAAGCAGCTCATCGGCCTCATCGCCAAAGATGAGCTGCGACATCACGTCTACTACGCTCAGGAGCTCCGAGCGCACTGGGAGTCGACTCCGAAGGCCGGGCGAGACGAGGTCCGACACCAGATCGTTGAAGCGGTTTCCCACTTCGATATGCCCCACGGCATCTACCCGTTTGACTTCCCGTTCTTCGACGGGGCCGACGCGGGCGTCTTCGGTGCGGCCGACTGGGCTTCTCTCAAGCTCAAGCTCGCCAAGGTGTTTGCATTCGACGCTCGTCTGCTCTGGCAACTCTCCAAGGCCGGGACAAACCTCCCCACGGAGCACGCGAAGCACTCGCCTGAGCTCCTTCAGATCGCCGGTCACGACTCGCTCTCCTGATCAGCGAGCCTTCGACCCGACATCTGTCGAGATTTGACAGCCGCCTCCGAAGGCGAGAAACTTTCGCCGCTATGCGGCGAAATGACCTCCGGGTCGGGATGCGTTGATCGGTGACGCCGATCATCTCAAATCAGGCGGCGGTAAGCCTGATCGGCGTGCTCTTCGGCGCCGCCGTCGGTGTGAACATCATTGGGGCAGAGTCCTACGTCCTCAGCGTCTCCCAACCCGTATTCGCCGTCTATTCCGCAGCGCTCGCGGGGATCGGCTTCTGGTTTTTCCTCTCCTACTTCAACCTGAGAAGACTGAAGTTCGCAGGCTTCTCTCTCCTGATAGGAACCGCCTACGGGATCGGGCTCCTGGCTCTCACATCCGACGCGGTTCAACCGATACATCGGGGTCTCGCGTGGTTCTTTCTGGCTGTCTTCGGACACAGGTTCTTCCGCTGGATCGTCGCCCAGCTGATTCTCAAGCACCTCGATCCGGCTCGCGCTCAGGCCCACCTCTCGTACCTCGTCGCGACCTACGAGGCGGGGATGCTCGGAGCGCTTCTCACGCTGAAAGTCGGAGGGGCCGCCCTGGCGCCGA
>CAYJTX010000093.1:0-9942 GCA_964372615.1 uncultured Bacteriovoracaceae bacterium
CTTAAGCGAAGGCGTCTCGATCGGCCGGTGGAGACGCGAAAGACGCCGCTCCCTGCGCCGACGACCGCGCCCACCACCCGACGCCGCCCGCGAGCGCCACGCTCCCTTGGCAGGCGATCCTGCGGCTCGACTGGCCGGCTCCTCCCGCGCGTGAGTCAGGAGGGCCCGTTGGTGCGGCCGAACAGCCCAGACGGCCAGGAGTTCACGTACTCGCTCAACCCCTATATGAAGGGCATTTCACATCCCATGGACCCCCTGCCCCACCGACAGGACGGGGCAGGTCGACGGTGTACACTCCACGCATCTGAAATCGCCCCTTTTAACGAGCGGCGTCGGCTCGAGTCACTTCGTCGAAGTAGGCACGGGCATCCGATTCCGTTTCGAACGCGAGGACCTTCTCGGGAAGGCCGGTCACCGACGGGTCACCGAAAACCGACACCATGATATTGGAGAGGATCCAGAACCGGTTTCCTCGCGCTTGGCGGCTCCAAATATCCTGTACCTGAAAGGGAGTGCTGGAGCTGTCAAAAGCCGCTTTGACCAGCACGGTGCCGGTCCTCTCGTCTTCGGCCAGGACTTCGTCGCCGAGCAGCGCCGGAGCGATCCCGTCGCCCACCAAGAGGCCGCCCGCAAGAGCCACTGCTAGGGCTTCCGGAGCAAGCCCCGCGCCCAGAGCGGCTCCTCCTGCCATGACCAGGCCTGCCACGACGGGCATGTTTCCAAAACGGACCTCTTCGGCCCAAGCGCCTGAGCAAGTCACTGATGCGATCAGAACGACGAACACCCTGATTTGAGACATTGGGAACTCCTTCAGGGCAAGAATCGCAAATGGCGCCGCGGCTCTCATGAGAAGAAGATGCTGATTAACCACTTGAGTCTCCTTTCCTGCTCCAACCGGTTTAGATTCTTGATTTAATTATTCAGGTATATGCGTCTCAAATAAACTGATATTATTTGAAAGAGATTTGAAGTTAACCAGTTGCAACTATTCGCGTCTATTTCATTCCTGATACACGATGGCCGAAATCGGGAGGCTCGCGTCCTGATCGGCGCGGAGGCCCGAAAGCGGCTTCTCCGGGCGGATCGGGTTCGTGTTGGGATTCCGACCCCCAGATTCACGAGCGCTTCGTCGTCCGGAACGACCTCGCCCATATCCGCGTTGGAAACCGTGGCCTGAAGCAGGCCCGCGACCACACACGTCGCGATGTCGACGATACCGCTCGCGCACGCTCGCGGGTGTGCACGCGTCCAAATGACGAAAACACGGGATTTTTGCTCGTTTCGAGCCTCTCTACCGAAGGTTTACCCGTCATGGATAGTTCATAAAATACTCGCAAGCCCGATGCCGTCCGGGCGCTCTGGGTAACCCTAGGTAAGCAGGGAGGTCTCCGGCCGATGCAGTCGAAGGCGACACGGCCGGCACGCTCTCGCCGCTTTAAACGCTCGCGCTGTCCTTGGTCGCGTAGGCGATTTGACAGACACTAAACGGCGAACATCGTCTGTATATTCACGATGGTTGGCTCCTCGGACTAAGCAGCCAGTCGTTCGACCAACCGCTGATCCATTGCGAGCAACTGCAACAGCCTAGCCGCCGCCCCCGATGGCGCCTTCTGCCCCTGCTCCCACGCCCGCACCGTCGAGGTGGCGATATTCAAGAGCGCCGCGAAGATCGGCTGACTCACCCGGAACTGGTCCTTCCGAATGTGCCTGATCTGCGTCGCCGTCCATTTCGGAGCGGGCCCAGGGATCTCAACCGTGTGCGTACGCAGCTTCTTCTCACCCCGGCTGTGGGCGACCGCCTCCTGGAGGCCCTGGATCAACCCGTCGGCCATCCTCTTCCTTTTGCTCTGAGTCGTCGCCATCTTCATTCCTCCACATTCTCTTTGATCTGTTTCACCATCGCGGCGATCGCCTTCTTCTCGTCCGCCGACAAATCTTCCGCTTCATCCTTGCCGTAAAAGCAGAGCAGGTACGTCAATGCTACTCTCGGTAAGTCGAGAAACAGCACCCGGAAACCTCCTCGCTTGCCCTTCTTCCTGGCCGGATCGGCAACCCTGAGCTTTCTGACTCCTCCGGTGCCTTGGATCACGTCTCCGGCCTCCGGATTGTCCAATACAGCCGCCTCAACGGCACTCAGAAGCTCATCGCCTCCCCGGTCCCTCAATCGCCTGTCGAAGATGCTTGTCTGGATGAATGTCCGCTTCAGGAAGTCACACTTAGTATTACATAATACCGAGTATTACTCAATGAGAAGATTTGGGAAACAACCGGGAACAGACCCGCTGAAATTCGCCTCAATCAGCCAAGGCCGTTCGCAATCCCCAAGGGAGGCAAGTCCCGGTACTTCCTACTCACCGACCGAAATCACGCAGACCGCCCAAAACCCAGGCGCACGCCTCGAAGGCGGGTGAACCCGAAAGGGTTCCGAGGGTTCGAATCCCTCCCTCTCCGCCATTTTCGGTTCAAGGCTTTCTCGTCAACAGCGGTAACGATCGAAAACCACGAACCGCGCCCGCGGGGCGATGTCAGGCCGCGCGCCACCTCCTCGCCTCGAGGCGTGAGACGCAGGACCCTGTCGCGTGCTCCCGCCGCGATCGGCGTCTTCTTCAAGAACCCCGCCTCCGCCAGCTCGTTTACACGCCGACAGACCTCGCTCCGATGAACGGCCTTCAGGGGTAGAAACTAGAAAGTAACAGTCTCCATCCGCCCGGCGATTCGAAGTCCTGCGAATACCAGTTCGCCGACTAGGAAGCCTCCCGCTTCGCTTCAAATCCGCAGTCGATCACGATCTTGGAGTAAAGCGCCTCGGGCCGCAGCCTCTCCCGCCCGCCGTCCTTCTCCTGGACCAAGCGGATCAGGCCAAGCCCTTCGAGGACCCGCGCTTCTTTGAGCACGTAAGGCTGACTTTTAGCGATCTTCTCGGCCAGCTCATAAACGGAGGAGGGCTTCTCGTGAAGAATGGCCTCGAAAAGCTCGAGGCGCGCCTCGCTCGCCACCTGGAGGAGCGTCTTGAGGCTCGTGCAGACCATCTCGTCGGGGCGAACGTGCGCCTTGCCTCGCGCGGCGTCCAGAACGCGCTTTCTGATGCTAGGCTCGTTCGGTGCGTACCTAAACGTGAAAGTCTTCATGAAAGGCTGCCTCCAGTTCTCCAAATCGTTCAGTCACTTTCGCGGCGAAGAGTTCGATGGCCTGCTCCAAGTCCTTCAGTTCAACGCTCACCTGGGGTCCGTCATCGACATGGTAGTGCAGGCCGACAGGCGGATGCGCGTCCATCAACACTCTCTGAGCCGGATCATCTTGGAGAAAGGCGATCCAGCTCAGTCGAAAGCGATCGAGAAACAGCCCCGCCGCAGGAGTCGGGGAGATTTCGTACAGATCCATGATGATCTGGACGACTCCACCCGCTTTCCGCCCGACAGCTCGCTTATATGAAAGCACCTGTTCTGACGGAACCATCTCTACCTCACTATATATCCTAATTTAGTTATATATATCAAGTTTCAGCCTGATCGTCTAACCGCTTGACGCGACGGGGCTTCCTCTTCCAGTAGCTCCTTCAGCGACGCCTCGCTGCCCACGAGGAAGGCCAACGGAGTCTTCAGGACCGAGGTGACGAAATGGTCCTTCTCCCGAACGCGCCGAGCGAACTCGGCAGGCGTATAGGTATGCGGGTTCACCTTGCGCCCAACGCTCGAAGATAGGCCGCTCGTCAGAGAGGAAGCTCGCCGCAGCCCTACGCCCCCAACAATCATGAGGTCAACGTCGCTCTCGGCGTGCTCGCGCCCGGTCGAGATCGAGCCGAAGATGAAGGCAATCCGCACCTCCGGCTCGGCAAGCCTACGCTTCAGCTGGCCAAGCAAGCCAGTGGTCTTCTGGACGATGCTGCTGATCTCTGGGAACAGAGGGTGAACGGCGGTGGCCGAGTAGTAGAGCCGGTTCCCGTCGCGGCGCGCTCGAACCAGGTCGAGTTTCCGCAGCTTCTTCAAGTCCTGCTGAATCGTGCCGAGCGCGAGGCCGGCCTGGCGTTGAAGCTCACGCAGGTGGAGCTCATGTCCCGCCTCCTCGAACA
The DNA here is from genome assembly GCA_964372615.1 of uncultured Bacteriovoracaceae bacterium. GTDB lineage: Bacteria > Bdellovibrionota > UBA1018 > UBA1018 > UBA1018 > CAYJTX01. The sequence continues at coordinate 4,070 of CAYJTX010000093.1, forward strand.
GCAAACGAAAGATCTCCGCGCGGACGCGGGAAACAAAGAGGAGAGGGAGCGGATTGTTCATCCGTATGGTTATAACATACGATCGACTGCTTTAACCATACAAATGTGAACGCGATGTGAACACCGCTCGCGCTGTCCTTGGGCGCGTAGGCGATTTGACAGACGCTAAACGGCGAACATCTTCCCGTAGATCGTCGTGAGGAGCTGGGGTTCGTAAAATCCTCGCTGGCTCGGGCTGCGCATCGTGCCCTGGACCAGGAGAAAGGCGGTCTCCAGATCGTAGTCCTTCCCGGGCGCCTGCACCAGGCAGACCCAGTCATCGACGATGCGCAGGATGCGAGCGAGCCGGTAGATCGCGCTTCCCTTCAGCTCGAGCGGCCCGGAACCGTCGAAGTTCTCATGGTGCTGCTGGACGGTCTTCAACGCTCCTCGGGTAGGAGACATTCCGCTCGCCTGGCAGTTCGTTGCGAATTTCAGCGCAGAAGCTCCCATGTGCTCCGCGTAGGGCTGCGCCGTGAAATCCGAGGCGAGGGAGTCGCCCGCCAGATGAAGTCGCAGGAAGGAAGGGTCCAGGTCGCGGAGTGACTCGTCGTGGATGAGGGCCGCCGTCGCGAGATCCGTCGCCTCTTCCACCGTGGAGTTGCCCAGCGCAAGAAGCACCAGCACGGAAAGGGACGCGCAGTAGCGGTGATGCTGTTCCAGCGGGTCGCCCGAGGCGGCGATCTGATTCAGAACGGAGTCGAACGAGCGGCTCTGGCTGATTTCCTTGAATCGGTCGAGCAGGCACTGCACCAGCTTCGCCGATTCATCGAGTAGAAGCAGGCTTTCGGTCTTCTTCTCGGCGGGAGGAGTGAAGGGGGGCGGCTTGGCCGTGGCTAGGAACGTGGAGGCGCCTGCCTCGGCCTTCTGGCTGATCGTGGGGGGGCCATCCTCCCCTTCTTTCAACGATACCCAGGTCGCCGCCACTTGCTCCATCGCGGCCTTCACCTCGATGTCAGTCACTAGGGCGATCGTGGCGGCCTGTTCCAGGATCTCCGACAGTTCGGCCAGCGTGAGCACGTGCCCCTTGGGCCTGAAGGTCACCACCTTCTGATTGAGAGGCAGGAAAAGCAGGATGTTGAACGGGAGCGGCTCTTCAACCTGGAGCAGATGACGGGGAAGCCGCAGCATCCCGGTAGGCAGGGAAATGGCCCCCATGCTAAGTCTTGGCCAAGCCCCCGAATTTCCGGGCGACCGCCAGATACGTCTGCGCCTCGGCCTTCGCCTTCTCGTCCAGCTGCGGAACCGCCTTCTCGAGCGCCCGAGCGGCACCTGAAAAATCGCGCTTCCCGATGAGCACCTTCCCGAACTGGAAATGCACATAGCCGTCCCAGGGGTGAAGCTCGGCCTGGGACCGGCAGAGATCCACCTGCCGGTCGGTGTAGAACTGCACGAGCTGGATCGCGCGGTCCGGATTCATCGGCGAGAGCTTCTGGGCGAGCTTGAGACAGGTCTCGGCTTCATCGAGCCTGCGAAGGCTCCAGTAGACCTGGCCGAGAAGCGCGATGGCAGGCACGTAGTTCGTCTTCATCTCAAGCACCTTCTTGAGGTGCTTCTCGGCCGTCGCGTAGTCGTGCTTGTTGTTGCAGAAGTACTGCGCCATCTCGAAGACGGGCTCGAAGTTTCCCGGCGAAAGCACGATCGCTTCGGCGAACTTCTTCTCCGCGTCCCCGAAGAGCATTCCCGCGACGAGGGTCTTGGCCTTGGCCAGCGACTCTCTCCAAGGCTCGTCCGGCGTCTGCAACCAGGTCATGTAGAGCTCGACCTGCTTCTGCACCTCGGCGCCCGTGAACGGGCGGACCACGACCTCCTGGATGCCAAGCTCCGCGACGATTCCATCGACGGAGGGGGTCTTCTCTTCGACCGCCAGGATCACGTAAAGGTCCTGCCCCTGAGACTCGCGCATCTTCTGAATCAGCCGGTAGGCTGAGCCATCCGGCAGGTCGAGCTCGGTGACGAGCACGTCCACTGGCTTCTCCTGTGTGCTCTTGAGCGCCCACGCCATGTCCGCCGCATAGTGGGTTCGGAAGTTGCCGTGCTTGCGGATGATCTGATCCATGATGTCGGCCACCAGGATGCGGGCACCGACGTTGAGAAAGGTCGCCGTCGGCTCGGGGGGGCGGGCCACGGGTTTCTTGGAGAACATGGATCCCTATCCTAGCCGGTTCCTCGGGGCGTGTCTCGCCTGGAGTCCGCAGTCCCTGCGGCCAGGCGCGTCAGTGCCTCTCCTTCGATCGCGACAACAGCTGACCGGGGAGGCCGCCCTACACCGTCGGGCCAGCGGCTCGAGGGCTGGGTGAGACTCTTGGAATCCTCGCCGGGATGCTGAACCGAGAGAAAGAGCGTACGCCCGTCCGGGGTGAAGGCCGGACCGGTGAACTCGGCGTCGGTCGGCGCCGTCGCGACAAGAAACGCCCGGCCCGCGTCGGGTCCCTGGAGCGGTACGTAGAAGAGCCCGTTGTTTCCAAACGCCTCGTAAGGCGCGCGGTGCATGAGACTGGTCGAGATGTCGGACGTCAGCCACAGCCCACCCTTCGGATCAAAGGCCAGATTGTCGGGACAGCTGAAACCGGCCTCCGGGCCACCCGTCAGGAACGTCTTCGTCTCGAACTCGAGCGCGAGGGGGTCGGCGCCCTTCTCCGTCAGGCTGAGGATCGAACCGTGGTAGTTGCCTCGCTTGCGGTGATTCGTCAGCGTGACGAGCATCGAGCCGGTCGCGGGATCCCTTTCGATATCCTCCGGCCGATCGAGCTGCGTGGCCCCGACCACGAGCGCCGCCTCGCGGGCGCGGATCAATACGTCAGTCTGGTCCCGGAATGCCTTGCGGAGACGGACGTCGCCCTTCCAAGCGAGCGGGAGCCAGCGGCCCTGGGCGAGGTCCGCCGCGTAAAGCGTTCCCCGTTCAAGGGAGCCCGGTCGATCCGCGATGAACTTGAACAGGCACCGGTCGTTGTCGTCGTCGCCCGAATAGACGGCGCACCGGCCGTCGGCCCCCGGCACAACGGTCGCGCACTCGTGGCCAAAGCGCCCCAAGGCAACGAGCTTCTTCGCCGCTCCCGTCAGGGGATCGGCCTCGACGACCCACCCATAGTGCTCGGGCGGGTGATCGAGAACCGTTTCCCAGCCGAAGTAGCTTTCCCCAGGAACATAGAACTCCGCGAATCCCTCCTCGCAGGTCAGAACGGTACCCCAGGGCGTGACGCCGCCAGCGCAATTGCCTACGGTCCCGATCGCCTGCCGCGAACGCGCGATGGGACGGTTCCACGCGAGGGGAATCGGCGTGTGCCCGTCGATTCTCCGATTCAGCGGATCGCCGACGATCGCACGCCAGCCGTCGCCCTCCCTCCTCACGCGGACGATCGACGCGCCCACCTCGCGCATCTCGGCTTCTACCTCGCTCCGGTCCCGGGTCTGCCCCTTCGCGACCGGATGGCCCGTGACGAACAAGGGGTGGAAGTACTCGTGGTTCGACCAGAGAAGGTAGTCGTCCGCGCCCTTTCCCGGGTGGGGTGACAACGCGAGAAAATCGCAGCAGTCGCCGAAGCGTAGCCCGTTTCCGAGGTTGTCTCCGCGGCCGATCAGCACGGTCGCGCGAAATCCCGCGGCCAGCCGGAGGCGATCCTCCGAAGAAGTGGAGAGAGGCGAGAAAACCCCTTCCCCACCCACGCGCACGCGGGGCTTTCCCGCGCATCCGACCAGGCTCAAGGGAGAACTCGCGAGGCTCGCGACCGCGGCCCCTCGACCGAGAAACTCGAGAAAGCGGCGCCGGGTGATTAATTCGCGCACAGTCGAGATTTCACCCGGCGCGGCCGAAAACGCAAATCAGTGTTGGGTCAGTATTCGCTGGACTGCTCGGTCTTCCAGAGCTGGAACAGCGTCTTCCCGCTTTCGTTCCGAAGCCACTGGGCGGCGTGATTCGCCGGCTCCTGCCCCAGGAACCGCTGGGCAGCCGCGTGCGCCGTCACGGCATCTCCATCAAGATCGATCTTGTACTCGCCATTGGGCTGGCGCTTGAGCTTGCCCGACTTCGCGGGATCGCTCACGAAGTAGATCGTCTCCCCATCAGAGATGAAGCCCGAGTGAACGAGCGAGGTCAGGTCGAACTTGCCTTTCTTGGACATAGGCACCTCCAGAGTTGAAAGCGGCGCCGGAAGGGATCGTCGTCAGGACGCGCTTCCGTTGCACGCCAGTCGAGTGAGTGTAACGCCAGTTCCCGCTACCCGCAAAACGCCACGCGTCATTGGGCGAATTGCCGATTCGATGAAGTTAGGGCCGTCTGAAGCGGGTCGTCATGGCCTCAACTTCATCGTTTCAGAAGTTGAGAGGGGGCCGCTACGGCGTCGAGCTCCAGCCTCACCTGACTCACGAGGTGAGTGAGGCGGGAGGACAACATACACTGAGAATTCTGCCATATGACGACTCTGGCTAAGCGGGCGTTGGCAGGCCAAAATAACCCAAATGGCGCGCTCGACCGACAGCCTTTCCGGCGTTCCGAGGACGCTCCTGATCCCCCTCGCCGCCCGAGCGCTCGCGGCAGAGTGCTATCCGGATCTGGGCTTTCGCGACCCGGACGCGCGTCGCATTCTCGACCAGCTCGACCCGGGCGCCCGGGCGTTCGAACACGACGCCGAGCTGATCCGTCCGTTGGCCGTACGCGCCCGCGAGATCGACCGGATGGCGCGCGAGTTCTTCGCGCGAAACCCCGACGGGCTCGGCGTGAGCCTGGGCGCTGGGCTTTGCACCCGTTTCAATCGCATCGACAACGGAAGACTTCGCTGGTTCGACCTGGACCTGCCCGAGGTCGTGGCGATCCGCAGGGCTCTCACGACTCCCCATCCCCGGCTCACGCTCGCGGAGGGGTCGATGCTCGAGCCCGGATGGCTCGACGCGTGCGGCTGGCAGGCGCCCCGCCCGGTCTTTGTCATCATCGAGGGGGTCCTGATGTATTTCACGAAGGGAGAGGTCGCGGGATTGCTACGCATGCTCCGCGACCGCTTCTCGTCTCACGGCGAGATCGCGTTTGATTTCGTCCACCCCTGGCTCGTCAAGGTTTCGACGAGGCTGCCGGGCATCCGCCGCACGGGCGCGCGCTTCGCCTGGGGAGCAAGGGACACTCACGCCATCGAGCGCCTGGAGCCTGGTCTCAGATGCGTGGAACCCCTTCCCCTGAGCCGCTTGGGAGGCTCAGGCGGGCTTGCCCTCCTCGGATCCGGGTTCTTCCGACTGATGTCGAGGGGCGATGAGGCGTACTGGCTGGGCCGCTTTCGTTTCGGGTGAGGAGTCTGCATTTTCGCCGATTTTGAGCTAAAGTCAGGGTTTCCGTATGGCCCCGAAGAAACAATCGCCCTTCCAGCCCGCCAAGCCCGACGTCAGCCTCCCGAAGCTCGAGCAGGAGATGCTCGCCTTCTGGGACCGGGAAAAGATCTTCGAGAAGTCGCTTTCGCGGCCGGGACGGAAAACCTACAGCTTCTACGACGGTCCCCCCTTCGCCACGGGCCTGCCCCACTACGGGCACATCCTGCCCGGAGTGCTCAAGGACATCGTCCCCCGCTACTGGACAATGAAGGGTTACAATGTTCCGCGCCGCTTCGGCTGGGACTGCCACGGCCTGCCCGTCGAGTACGAGATCAACAAGACCCACAAGATAGAAAGCCGCCGGGACGTGCTCAAGATGGGCGTGGACAGGTACAACGCCCTCTGCCGCTCGATCGTGAAGCGTTACTCGGAGGAGTGGAAAGCCACGGTGCGCCGGAGCGGGCGCTGGGTCGACATGGAAAATCCGTACTTCACCATGGACGTCGGCTTCATGGAGAGCGTGTGGTGGGTTTTCCAGG
>CAYJTX010000094.1:0-9918 GCA_964372615.1 uncultured Bacteriovoracaceae bacterium
TCCGTAAAGGAAGTAGCCCCGCGCGAGGTTGGGATCCCAGGACTTCAGCACTCCCCAGAGGGGCTCGAGAAAGGGCAACGGAGGGCTCTCCGACCTCTTGAGAATCGGAACCCCCACCCAGAGCGCGGGCCGCAGCTCCTCCGAAAGCGAATCGTCGAAGTGAGCCGGCTTCAGAAGCGCTGATCCAAGCGCGATGTCGTTGATCAAAGAGTCGCGGCCCGAGTAGCGCGCGAAGGTTCGGCTGCCGCCACCGTTCAGCGTGAGACCGGTGCCGCCGGATAGGACCCGAACGAAAGCCTCGTACTTCACCAGCATCGAATCGAAAGCCCGCGACGACGCCCGCGCCTTCCCGGGGCCGAAAAGGGCCGGTGCGTGGGCGACGTGACCGTCGTAGCCCATGAGACCGGCAAGTCTGAGAAAACCCCGATTGGCCTGGATCACGAGAAGGGCGCCTTCCAATGCCCGCGGGGTCGCGAATCCGCCCCGCCGCAAGCCGACGTCGATCTCGAGACTGACGTTGAGCCTGACGCCAACGCGACGAGCGATGCCCAGATACTCGATGAGCCGCGCCTCGGAATCGATGAGCCACTGAACCGACGCAGCCGCGCGCGGCGACCGGTGAAGGAGCGCTTCAACAGCTTCCGCCGGCATCGGCTTGCCGAAGAGCAAATCGAGCGGCTTGCCAAAGGCCTCGAGAAGCGGTTCGACATGGCCGGCATGAAAGACCATCAGACGGCGAGTTCCCGCTCGATCCATGAGGTATCCGAGCAGTCCGAGCGACGGAAGCGACTTCACCACGAGTCGTAGACTCCGCCTGGTCCCGATCGTCGAGACCACGGCGGCGACGTTCGCATCAAGCAGGTCCAGGTCGACGGCCGCGCAAGGAACACCCGAGCACGCTTTCCGAAACGATCCCTGGAGCGCGGAGAGATAGGCCGTCTGCCCGGCCCGGGCCTGCGCTGCCTGCTCAACCGCAAGATCTGCCGGCCGCAGGAACGCCACCGCAAGCCCGATGCTGGCAGCCGCGGCCACTCCTGCCAAAGCTCGACTCGACCTACCGATCGCCTCGGCGGCATTCACCTCAGTCTTGCTCTGCGTGGCACTTCGCATCGCTCGACCCTAGTGCTGTAACTTCATGAATTCAATTATTATTCATCGCCAGAGAAATCCGGTCGCACCATTTGTTGACATAAATAGTCAATAATTATAGTCTCTCTCCGTTAGAAGCCCGCAGGCGAAGCCTGCTGAGGCTTGTCGTGCAAGCCCCAGGGCCAGGACCGCCGGGGGCTGAACAGTAGAGTGTGCGGAGCCGACGAACCGTGACCCAAGCCAAGCTCATTTTTGCGATCTCAGGCGCTGCGGCCTTCATTCTCGCGGCCGCAGCCGGCGCTCCACGGCGCGCACCGGCCTCACCCGCCTCCCACGAGAACGCGGGCGTCGACGTTCGCGACCTGGTGGAACACCGCGCTTCGGAGCTGCCCGAGCTCGGCGTCGTCTATCGCAAGATGCGCACGCACCCGCAGTGGTTCTTCCCGCCGGGAGTTCGGATGACCCGGCGAGGCCCGGGCCTGAGCCCCGAAACCAGGGTCAATGCGGTGTACGGAGTCGAGCTCCTGCGCACGCCCCGGCGCTACGCCCAGGACCGGACCACCGACTTTTTCCTCGTCGCGCTTCTGCACGCCGAGGGCCGCGGGTTCCTTTTCCGCAGCTTCCAGATCCGTACGGCCGGCAGCCCGCGCAGAGTGACCGGCGTGCACATCTACGGCGACCACCCCCTTTCGAAGGCGCGGTTCTCGGTGCGTGTCTCCCTCGTGGACCGCAAGGTCATCGTAACCGAAGAGCGGACTGGCATGAGGAAGGTCTATCCGATCGGCGTGGGCGGCGTGGACTTCGGCGCCACTCCGATGTCGCGCGGGCGGACGATGCTGCTGACACCGCTGTACCGCCGCGCGACGCTGGATCGCTCGACGGCGCTCGAGGCGCGCGAAGAGCCGGCCCATTTCCAGGGCATGCCGTTCCTGCGCATCAGCCGGCGCGACGGGGAGTGGACTCCGATCGCCTTTCACGTGAAGCAGAATCCGAAGCTCATTCGGGGATTTCTCTCCCACGGCTGCCTGAGAATGCGCGAGAGGGACCTCTATGAGCTTCACGCTCTCCTCATGCACGGGGACGCGGCGAGCGTGCCGGTCGACATCCTCCTCAAGTCAGACCGCCCAGAAGACGCGATCGATCACCCCTACCCCCTCCACGACCGCTCGTTCAAGAGGGTGAAAAACCTCGAGGCGGACTCCAACCGCCCGTCCCGAATCGAACGCGACGAGGACAACCTGCTCGTCATGGACCGGGTCAGGGGCCGCGCGCCGCTCGACGCGATCCTCGGAGTCGACGGCCTGGACGGCGATACCCTGACTCGCGAGGAGTCGCGCCAGCTCGCCGAGGCGGCCGAGGTCGTCCGCGGCTGGCAGCCTGAGAACCTGCTTTCGCCCCGCGCGCTGCGGGACTGGAACCCTAGTTCGAGCGACGCTCGCGAGAAGACTCGGCGGGAAGACGCCCCGCCTTCCAGGCCCCAGGCCCAGCCGATTGGATGAACCGGTCCCGGATCAGGGGCCGCCCGTTCAACGTGGCCAGTCGCCTGCTCCCAGGCTCGCTCATCCACTGCCGAAGCGTCCGCACGCGGCTTTCCGGCGAGGGATGGGTCTTGAGCAGCAGGCTCATCGTGGGATCCGCCTTCTTCGCCCGGCTCACCAGCGCGCCGAGAGCCCCGAGGAGGCCCTTGGGCGCGTAACCTGAATCCGCGGCCAGCACGACGGCCATCCGATCCGCGTCGTCCTCGGCCTGCCGATCGAGTGCGCGAGCCAGGATGCGACACCCACCGCCCGCCATTTTCGACATCACCGCGCCAGCGCCGCCCGGAAGGCGCTTCATCATCGCGCCCACCTGCTCGAGCGCCTTTTCCACGAGTAGGAGCTTGTAATGGTGGCGCGCCGTCACGTGCGCGATCTCGTGAGCCAACACGGAGGCCAGCTCGGACTCGCTCTGCATTCGCTGCAAGAGACCGGACGTCACGAAAACCCATCCGCCCGGAATCGCGAAGGCGTTGAGCGACGGATCATCCAGGACTCCGAACCTCCAGGGCAGGCCTGGCCGTTCGGATCGGGCGGCCACCCAGAGGCCCACCTGGTTCACGTAACGCTGAAGGTCCGGTTGATTCAGCGGAGCAGCTGCGCCCACCAGCGCGGCTGCGATCTCGCGACCGACCGCGATCTCGTCACCGAGCGCTGCTTCCGGCTCAGGCGGAGGCGCGGGAACTTCGACGCCCACGAGCCGAAGCTGCCGGCCCGGTCGATCGAAACCCTTGGCCAGGCGTGCCTCCTCGACCCACTTCTCGATGACGGCCAGCCGCTCCGGGGCGGGTTTGGCATCCCGAAGGGCCACGTCGTCGAGCCCCCGAACACCCATCGTCGCGCCCCGGCGCGCGGACTCCTTGAAGGCCAGCCGCTTCGACTTTTCCGCTCCCTCGGCGTCAAGAAGGACCGCCCCCGCGGCAACAAGCGCGATCAGTGCCCCGGTACTTCCGACTCGACCCCAAAGCCCCATCCGATGTGTCATCCCTAGAGGATACCGCTGCCCCGTCCTCGCGCCACTGTGTCAGTGAGGCCCTCCGGCCCCTCCACGACTCGGTAGCGGGTGGCCCGCCCGGCGCCCGAACGCGCAAGGACTCCGTAGTCGACTCCCGACGCGAGAAGCCGCGACGAGGAACGCGACGATATCCTCAATGTTCGGCACGCTTCCGCCGAGCTGAACGCGTTTCGCCCGTACGCTTCCCGGAGCTTCCTCGCGATCTGATAGGTTCGGGGAGACTCCTCCCAGACCCGGCGCCCTGGAGCTCCTTCCGTCGGCTGCTCCCTCCTCACCCGGATCACGCACGACGCCTCGGCCTCGAGACGATAGAGCCCCCGCCCCTCGGAAATTCGAAGAGGAAGGCGGTTCCCCCTCACCCAGGATCGAAACTGCCGCATGACCTGGTGCAGACGCCCGGGAGACGAGTCAGGCAGGTAGTACTGGTTCGGATACATTTCCTCGCTGAGCTGTACCAGTGACTGCGGGCGGTAGAAATCACGGCTCAGCGCCTGCAAGAGCCGCTGCGAGAGCTGTCCCTCCCTGAGTAAGCTCCGATGGGGCGAGCCGGGGTCTCCTCCGTCGATCGCGTCGATCACGACCGATCCGCGCCTTTCCCGCTTGGGACCGGGCAGGCGCCAGCGAAACTCCTCGGCCGGACCGGCGCCCGCCGCCGCGAGCAGCTTCGCCACCCTTTCGCGAAATCGTGGATAGGGAGTTCCGAAATAGAGGTACTCGAGCAGACGCCGGTTGCCGAGCCGCTCGGCAACAAACAGGTCCATCTCGCGGGCCTTCTCCCAGAGCCCGGTTCCGAAAAGCGACGATCGCTCGCGATCGACTCGCTCCCACGGGACGGTCGAGCCTGAAACCGTCGCGGCGATCGCCGTCTCCCACATCTCGATCAGGCTGCGATACTCGGCAGGCTCCTTCCAATCGCGCCTGAGACCCTCGAGGCACTCCCGCGCCGCCGCAGCCCGCCCCTCGCACGCGAGCGCATTCACCTTCAGGATCTCGGCGGCGAAGCGGACGAATCGCAACCCAGCGAGGCGCCGATCCGCCAGTACCTCGTTCAAGAGCGCCAAGGCGCGCCGGATCTCCCCCCGACTCTCGATCCACGCGCCCGCGAGATAGGTCTTCCCGGCCAGTAACTGCTGCGAAGGCAGGCCCATTCCCACGTAGCGCTCGAGCAGCGGAATCGCCTCGTCGTGCCGATACTCCTCGAAATGCACGAACGAGAGAAACAGAAGCTGGCCCGGGTACTGCTCCGGATCCACGGACTCAAGCAGCTCCCTCGCCTCCCGTACCGAGCCCAGGCTACCGAGCGCCGCGGCGTACTCGGCTTTCTCGGCCGCGCTGGCCAGCTGCTGCCCTCGCTCCATGGGCGGTCGCACGGCCCGCTGCAGCCAGTGAACAGCCTGGTCAAACTGATTCGCCCGGCGGCACAGCCGGGCGATCGGCGCCCAGAAGCGGCGATCGACCCGCCTCAGTCGCCCCAGCTGGGCCAGCCCGAGCCGGGCGGCCCTGAAATCCCCGCCCTGAATCAGCCTTTCAATCCCTTCGATTTCTCGCGACAAATCCCTGGCCATGGCCTCTCCGGATCTCCGCCTCAGCGTAGCATGGGTGGAAAGAACCCTGGCGCCAAAGAGCCCCTGCCTCCCGGCGCCAGCCTCCCGGCTCGACGACACCAGCCCCACCCCCCTGCGTAACATTGGACTCTTTTCAGAACTCTAGGCGGGCCTCCGCCTGGCATGCCTGTTGAATGACCGTGAATCCGTGAGGCTCGCAAGGATGACGCGAGCCCAGAGCCGACGCAAGCAGGCTTCGCCTGCGGGCTCTTCCATGGAGGGATGCATGAACTCACTCGTCACCCGCACACTACTGGCTCTGTCAGTCCTCATCGGAGAAGGACTCACCCTTTCTCAGACCTCTCAGGCGGCCTCCCAGGCCGCAACTCAGTCACTCGAGGCGCCTCGCTTCGCCAAGCTCCTCTATCGCGCCAAGCTCCAGTGGATTCCAGGAGCGGTCGAGGCGACTGATCGCGAGTACCGCTTCGAGCTCGGGGTCGCTCAGTCCCGGACGGAAAAGGCCGGGACGTCCCGCATCCAAGCCGTCATTCGGGACGGCGACCGGATCGTCGGCCTCTGCCACCGGGACCTTTCCCGGCGGCGCTCCGTGCAACGCGACGAGATCGCCATGCGTTGTACCGGGCATATCTTCGGAACCAAGACGGTCGCAGCTCGATTCCGCTTCGATTCCCGCCTGCCCCGCCCCCAGCTCGACGTGGAGCTCCGGTCTCCTTCGCCGCCGCGTGCCTTTCTGGAGTCAGCCTGGTGACCTGACTCAGGCTCAGCGCGCGACGACAGGAGGCCGCCCCCGGCGCGGATGCCGGAAGTACAGCTGGGAGTCTCCGTATTCCGACGCGACGAGCGGAGCCCGTGTGACGATTCTTCCCACGACTTGGCTCTCGTCCGCGACGACGTGGAAAAGAACGGTGCCGGCCGGAACTCCTTCCAGCTGAACGCGGAAGTCCCCTTCCGGCTGCGGGAGCCGGATGGCAGGTATGAAAGTCAGCAACGCGGGAACCCGAGGCTCTGCCACGCCGAGCCCGTTCGCTGTCACGGACGCGAGCTCGTCGATCGGGATCGTGCGTCCCTCAGGCGAAGGCTGCGCCGGAGGCGTCGGCAACCCCTTGACCGCCTGGCTGAACGCCAGGGCGAGAAGTTTCAGCCCCGGAGCGCTCGGCGGACCGATACGCGTGCGAAACTGCCTCGCGAAAAAGCGATGGTCGTCACCCTGGCCATCCAGGGAAGGCATCGCGAAGACGTTCACGGAGGCGCGCCCGTCGAGCAGGATCTTGAGACCCAGGCCGGGAGTGAAGGAGCCCGAGGCCTTGGCGATCGAGAGCCGGATCACTCCGATCCCACCGCTGCTCAGAACTCCGCTGTAGGGATGGGGGACCACGTCCGGCTCCCAGTCGACGGCGCCTGTCACTCCATAGGTATGAATCAGCTTCAGACGCCCTTCCGGCATCTCGTCGCTCGTTCGCAGGAAGGAAACGCGCAGAAAGCTCGGAGAGAAGAGTTTCAGCATGTCCCAGACGCCCGGCCCTTCCGTCGGCAGCGCCAGGCCACGGGCCAGATAGGAGGACCCTTCGATTTTCTCCCGAAGATCGTAAAGCTTTTCGCGAGCGCTGCGAGTCTCATCGCCTTCCCTTGCGGTCGTCGAGCCTGCGACGAAAGGGACTGCGAGAGCACACGCCAGCGCGCCGAGCACGCACACCGAAGCTGACCGAATTTTCATGGAAACCTCAAGAAACGACCGGATCTTTCGAGAATTTGCATGAGAAATACCGCTGATGATGCACATTGTCAAATTCCAAGCTATCTGCTAGCGTTCTCCTCTCCGGTCAGAAAGAGATCCTTCCGCAATGCCGAAGCTTTTCGGGCTATCGCGGCCACGATCGATGCGACCGAACCCGGACAGATCCGCGACTTCCACCTTCCGGCCCACTGGCTGCTCCGGTTCGGCGAAGACGGCGGCCTCCGCGCCCGTCATCGAGGTGCGCCAGGAGTCGAAGTACTTCGCCTACAGCTACGGTACGCCCTTCGACGGGAATCACTTCTTCCCGATCGCCGAGAAAGCCACGCGCCTCGACACTCGAACCTACCAGGGCAACTACCCCGAAGAACTGCTCAGAGTTACGGTGCCAACGACCGTGCCGCACTAGCAGGCCTCTGACGTGTCGTCGGGGACACGTCCCCGTCCCTGCACCTGCCCCTGCAAGGCCCTGCTGGAAATGGCATACTTGAGCGTTGAAGGGGTTCACGATCCGCATGGGGGTGAATGGGTTCCGAATCGGCACTCTGCCGGCGTCGGGCGTCGTAGCCGTCGTAGCCGTCGTGTCCTTTTCGGGGTCAGCAATCCACGCGGCGCCCCCGACCGCGGAGCCCGCGGCACCCGGTCGCGCCGCGCTCCGCCCCTCACTGGGACAGCTGCTCGAAGCGATGCTCAAGGAGGCTGGCGTCGTTTCCCGCCGCGAGATCGACGGCATGGGACGTTGGAACCGCGTGCTCGAGTCCAAGGGCCTCGAGGTGCGGTGGATCTATGGCTGGGGCGGAAAGCTCGAGGAGATGACGGCGCGGGCTCGCCGGGGCAATCGCCCACTCATCGCCCGCGAAGTGCTGTACCCCGAGCGCAAGCGCGAGACCTTCGACCCGCCCGACCGCATCCGGCGGAGGACCTCGTGGCGGTACCTCCCCGGAAAACCCGGCTGGCTCTGGGTCGAGACCGAGGATTACGACCCGAGAAACCCCGCGGCCGAGCCCCGTTACATGGCCGAGATGCTGGATCTGAAGCGCGGGGTGTACACGGGAGAGTTTTCCGCCTGCGTCCGGCAGCACTTTCAGCCGGTACCCGTCGAAACTACGAAGGATCTCTTCAGAATCACCGCGCAGGTCTTCGAACCGGGCGATGCCGCTCCGGACGCTGTGCGCGTCACGAGCGTAGGATGCGACTCCCTCCCGGAGGCGGCCAAGGACCATATTAAGAACGGAATCAAGTTCGGCCTGAAATGCCTCCTGGACGACAGCAAGGCCGGCGGAAGCGAGAATTCTCGCGCCCGAGCCCAAATGCTCCTCGGCATGATGGCCAGCCGGGACATGCCCTTCACCATTCGCTGCCACACGGGCCCGATCCCGGGCTACGAGCAATACATGGGCCAGGCATCAGTCTGCGGGAATGACTCCGCCGCCTACGGAACCACGCTCGCGCCCTTTCCCGGGATCACGCTGAACGGGGCCGCAGCCGCTGGGGCTGATGGCGCCTCCCTGGCCTTTCACGAGATGATGCACACGCCAGGCTACATCCACGGACAATTCCCCGAGGTCTGTCGCGCCTGCGAGCAATGCTGTTTTAATAAGACCATGGACGCAGCGCTCATGGCCAACGCGTGCGAGCTCTGCAAGGTGGGTGATTCCCCCGCGGGAAACACCGCCGAGTACCGCGGAAAGCTCGTCTCGATCCTCCTCCCTCCCAAAGGAAGCTGGGACGACGTGGGCACCGTGCTTCGCCTCACGTTGACGGCATCCGGAAACCTGGGCCAGAACATCAAGGCGACACTCGCCGCGATTCGAGAGTACGCCTGCGGAGGAGCGACGGACATGGCGGAGTGCACTTCGAATTTCGCTGCGCTTGCCCTTTACGGCGCGCTGGGAACCATGGCCAGCCATCTCAGATCCAATGGACAGCTCGAGGCCGCGGACTGGACTTACAATGACGTCGTCGAGACCGCGCACGCTATCGGCCGCCTGCCCACTCCGGGTATGCGAGCGGCCGCGATCATCGGGGGAAGAGCCCTTGTCGGAAGGGAGCTCAGAGAGACGCCGCCAGGATCCCTCGCCAGGGGGATCGAGCAGGTCAAAGCGGGCTGTCCCATTTCGGGAGAAGCCGGCACGGACGATCTCGGCAGTTCGCTCGCTAGCATTCTCAACATCAACAATTACTCCGAAGGCGTTATCAACCAAGCCCGGGGTCTGACCCTCGAGTCCGTCTGCAACTGACGTGATATGACCCGCGCATGATCCACCTCACCTCCATCACCAAGCAGTACGGCCCGAAGGTGCTCTTCAGCGAGGCGAGCTTCCAGGTGCGACCCGGCGAGAAGATCGGCCTGATCGGCCCCAACGGCGCAGGAAAGTCGACGATCTTTCGAATCATCATGGGCGAAGAGGCGATCGACTCGGGAGAGGTGAACATCACCGACCGCCTCGTCATCGGCTACTTCTCGCAGGAAGTGGGCGACATGGCGGGCCACTCGGCGCTCGAGGAGGTGAAGGCCGGCGCCGGCCGCGTTTCGGTGATCGCCGCGGAGCTCGCGGCCTGCGAGAAGCGCCTTCAGGAGTCGGCCGAGAATCCCCTCTCCGACAACGCGATGGAGAAGCTGCTCGAGCGCTACGGCGAGCTACAGCTCGAGTACGAGAACCGCGGAGGCTACGACCTCGACTCGCGCGCGAAGGACGTGCTGACCGGCCTCGGCATCGGACCGGCGGACTACGACCGGCCCGTCGAGACGTTCAGCGGCGGCTGGAAGATGCGCATCGCGCTCGCACGCATCCTTGCGCTCAACCCCGACGTGCTGCTCATCGACGAGCCGACGAACCATCTCGACGTCGAGTCGATCATGTGGCTCGAGGAGTGGCTCTCCTCCTTCAAGGGCTCCGTGGTCATGACCAGCCACGACCGCGAGTTCATGAACCGGATCGTCTCCCGGATCGTCGAGGTCGGGAACAAGGCCATCACCTC
>CAYJTX010000095.1:0-9881 GCA_964372615.1 uncultured Bacteriovoracaceae bacterium
GGGCTGAATCGGGATCGGGAGCTGGCTCCTTTGCGGGAGCGGTTTCCCTGCGAGGCCGCACCTCCGCCCCGGGTTTTCCAGGGCGAGGCGAAGGGGCGGCACCCGTCAACTTCACGGCCACCCCCTGGGCGAGGAGCTGGCCCTCCGCTCCATCGTCCGTGCACTCGGCTGTCGAGTGCTTTTCGGTATCGCCGTTGATCAGGAACGTCACCGACCTCACGTCCGCCACCGCGTCGCCGCCCGCGTCCTTCGCACGCCTGATCAGGTCACGAGCCGCCTGGTTAAAGGCGTTCTGGCAAAGGAACTCCTCCTCGTGGTTCGGGTCCAGGCTCACGTACACGACCTTCGTGCGCACGAGCCCGAGCGTCTTGTACGAACGGTCCGGCTCGCCCTTGAAGGCGGCCTTCGGCCACGAGTAGCGCCTCACTTCCGGCTCTGGCAGAGTTGTGCATCCAGCCCCTGACCCCCAGACCAGGATCACCAGCACCCAGACAGCCCAGTCCTTCGCCATGCGATCCATTATGCCCCAGGTCCCGGGATCTGCCGAAGCCTACTTTCCCAGCAGGACCGACCGAACCGCATCGAAGAGCTCGGCCACGCGGCCAGCGGCTCCGGTCGCCGAACAGAACTTGGCGGTCCGGCCTCCGGGCGCCTCCACCGTCCATGTCGTTCGGCCGGTGCAGAGCCCTTCCGAGGGGAGCCCGTCGGTCGTAAGACGCTCCGAGCCCCAGATTTTCTTCAGCTCCGCGAGCAGAGCTCGATCATAGCTCCGCGACAGCTCGAATGGCCTTTCGTCACGTCCCCCGGCCCGACGCCACTGGAGCGTAACTCCGGCAGGGCTCGGAAGTACGACGGCCCGCGACCAATGGCCATCAGGCTGTCTCAAGCTGATGCTGAGGCGCTCTGGAAGAGAAGACGCGCTGGGTGCCGGCGCAGGAATCGGCTCAGCCGCGACCGCGAGACACGAAAACGCCAAGGCGAGTGATGTAATTCCTAGAGCGCGTGACATGTTCTTGGATTCCCTCCTTCCGCCGCACCGGGAAAGACGGTCGGGCAGCCGATCGAGTTCCGAAAACCCTCGCTTCCCATCATGAAACGGTTCACTCGCATGAAGCCTGGCGGGTGCTCATCCGGAGTATTCGGAGTGGTCGTCCGGTCCAGGCAGACGCCATGCAGCCGTGCCAGCGTCGACGCGTTCGACAGCAGGATGTCCCGCCGGTCCCCCGCCGTAAGCGGCGGCACCGACCGGCCTCCCGCGGCTGAGTCCTCCGCGATGATCTGCCCCAGGACTTCCGCGCCCATGAAATCAGAAAAGCTCTCCCCGGACTGCTCGTAGGGCACCCCGGTCCGCCGGTAATCCGCGAGATTACTGGAGCCATGGGTGTCGCCGTGCACCGGGTGGAAGCAGCTCGGCTGTCCACCCGTGGTGTTCCAGCACCCGTTGTAGGTCTCGGTCCAGGGGTAGGCGGGCGCGTAGGCCGAGGCCTCGGCCCTGCAGACCTCCCTGCGGCTCTCTCTCGTGTTGCAATGGAGAACCGCGCCCGGACCCGAGCACCCGTGATCGGCATCTCCGCCCCTCAGGCAGGAGACGAGCCCGGGGTAGACGCGCCGGTCGCCGATGTGGGGCGCGGCACTTCCGGGGTTCGTCCGGTAGAGCACATCCATCTCCAGGGCGCACGGGTCGATCGAGTGAGAGAGCTCGTGACCGATCACCAGCATGATCGTGTAAGGGTTGCTCAGGTCGAGATTCATGGCCTGACCGATACAAAAGTGCACGGTATGGTTGAGTCCCGTCAGTCCCTCAAACGAATTGTAGACGCCGGTGGACGGGCCTCCCGGCTCTGAGTTGTGACAGGTCGAATGGTCCCGCGACGCGAGAGAGCTGTCGGTCAATGGCAGCGTGGTGCGATTGATCCTGGCCTTGAGATAGCTCTTCATTGCCTGGGGGAGGTGAGACGAACCATCGATCATGCGCATGTACGTATCTTTGACGCGATCGAAGAGCTCCGTGAATTTCGCCCGCCTCCCGGGAGTGTAGGCCACGTCCCGCTCGAGTCGCGCGAGCTCTCGGCGGTAGCGCGCCCGAAGCGTGGCCCGGCAGGAGTCCGTGAGGGTGTGGCCGGGACACTCGGATGCCTTGCCGTCAATGAACGTGGCCTGGCGCGCCTCGACATCACAGCGAGCAGTGACCGCGTCGGGTGTCGCACCCGCCTCCGACTGCTCAAGAATCGTCACGCGGCAGCGACTGTCGAGCATGTAGCCCGAGTTCTGACTCCGCGAGCAGACGAACTGCGCCGGATCGCGACATAATTCCGGAGAGAGCCCGCTCCCCGGCATGCCCGTATTCGATCCTGCGATGCAGAGAACCGGAGCCAAGGTACCCCCGGTCACCGCGGCCTGCGCAATGAGCGTCTCATTGGCGACGCTGCGCGTACGGCACGCATCAACAGCCTGATAGATCGGGCTGGCCCGTTCGGTGTCGCCGCAAGCGCCGAACGCTCCCTGCGCGGGCATCAGCCCGGCCGACGAGACGAGCATACAGGCCTGAGCCAGCTTCCGCAGGCGATTCCCCGACTCTCCATCCATGTGTCGTACCAGTTTAGCGAAAACGACACGAAGAAGGGATGTGTCGGCTGTGACGCCCCCCATCCAGAGGCCGTAAGCCTGATGAATCCTCAAGGCGCGCGTCGTCGAGCCTTACGGCTCGATGTACTCGAATTGCTGATTTCGAAAGTTGCGCAGCACCCACTTCTTGCCCTCGTGCTTCACGACGTAGTTCGGCAGCACGGGGATCTTGCCCCCGCCCCCCGGCGCGTCGATCACGAAGTGCGGAACGGCCATGCCGCTCGTCCAGCCACGCAGGTGCTCGATGATGTTGATGCCGACCTCGACGGGCGTGCGGAAGTGGCTGATGCCCTGGGAGAGATCGCACTGGTAGATGTAGTAGGGTCGCACTCGCATCATGAGGAGCTTGTGGTTGCACTCCTTCACGATCTCGGGCTTGTCGTTGACGCCCTTGAGCAGCACCATCTGGTTGTTGATCGGGCAGCCGGCGTCGGCGATCCGCCGGCACGCCTCGAACGCCTCGCGCGTGCATTCCTTCGGATGATTGAAGTGGGTGTGGATGTAGACAGGTTGGTACTTGCGCAGCATCGCGACGAAAGCGTCGGTCACCCGGTGCGGGAGCGTGACGAGATTCCGCGTGCCGATCCGGAACACCTGGATGTGATCCATCGCGCGCAGGCGCGAAAGGATGTACTCCAGCCGATCGTCCGAGTTCGAGAGCGGGTCTCCCCCGGAGATCACGACGTCGCGGACCTCCTTGTGCTCCTCGATGTACTTGAGGCCCTCCTCGAGCTGCTTGTTGGCGGCCGAGCTGGACGGGTCCGCGACCTTGCGCTTACGCGTGCAGTGGCGGCAGTACACCGGGCAGTTGTGAGTTGTGTAAAAAAGCACCCGGTCGGGATAGCGGTGCGTGATTCCCGGAACGGGCATGTCGCGTTCCTCGGCGAGCGGGTCCTCCAGGTCGGTCGGCAGGATGTTGAGCTCGCCGATCTTCGGCACCGACTGGAGGCGGATCGGGCAGTTCGGGTCGTCGGAATCGATCAGGGACGCGTAATAGGGCGTGATGCCCATGTTGAACTGCTCGTGCGACTGGGCGAAGGCGTCGCGCTCCTCCTGGGTGACGTTGATCACCTTTTCAAGCTGGTCCATCGACTTGATGCGCTTCTGCTGCTGCCAGATCCAGCTGCCCCAGTCCTTGTCGGGGACGTCCGCCCAGACCTTCGGCCGGGGGGCCCACTGGAAACGCTCGGCGACCGTGTTCTTGACGATGATTTCAAATGCCATGGGAGCACGATAACTCGCCGCGCGACGATGGCCAAGGGGGTCGACCAACCCTGCCCTCGCGGTGTAGCCTGGGCGGATCATGCTCTCGAACCTCTTCCTGAGTCTTTCGCTGGTCGGCGCCGAGTGGGTGCTCTACCTCCTGCTCCTCCTCTCGGTCCTTTCCATTGCCCTCGTCATCGAGCGAGCGCGCTTCTACGCGGGGGCCTCGCGTGGTCTCGTCGAGTTCCGAGCCTCCATCCGCGAGGCGGCGGCGAAAGGAGACCTGGACCGCGCCCACCGGACCGCTTCAGATCGCGCCGGTCGGGCGGCCAGAACCCCGGACCTCGAGACGGCGATCGTCCACGCGATGCTTCAGCACGCGAGAGAGGCGAAAACAGCGCCGGCGGAGGTGCTCACCGAAATCGCGCAGGATGCAGTCCTTCGCGCGCGCCTCGGCTGGGAAAAAAACCTGGCCTACCTCGCGACCATCGGGAGCAACGCGCCTTTCATCGGGCTCTTCGGGACCGTTCTCGGGATCATCGAAGCCTTCCACTCGCTTTCTCAGCAGGCCGGCGGCGGAGCGCAGACGGTCACGGCCGGCATCTCGGAAGCTCTGGTCGCGACGGCGGTCGGCATCCTGGTCGCCATCCCGGCCGTCGTGGCGTTCAACCTCTTTCAACGCCGGGTCCGGTCAGCGGTGACCGAAGCCGAGGCGCTCAAGAGCTTCCTCATCGGGAAGCTCGCCCGCTGAATGGCCGCCGCGTTCGGCACGACCTCGGACGGCGAAGACGAGCTGCTCTCGGGCATCAACGTCACTCCGCTCGTCGACGTGGTGCTCGTGCTGCTGGTGATCTTTCTCATGACCGCGCCGGTCATCTACCAGTCGGCCATCAAGGTTCAGCTCCCCAAGGCTCGCACGGGCGAGGAGCGGGCGAAGTCGCCGTTCAGCTTCACGATCACGAAGCGTGGCGAGGTACTTTGGGACAAGGACCTCGTGACCTGGGAGGAGCTCGGAAAGAGGCTTGCCGCCTTCGGCGCCCAGGCCGACGATCAGACGGCGGTCATCAGCGCCGACCAGGACACGCCCCACGGCACCGTCATTCGGCTCATGGATGTGCTCAGGCAGGCGGGCCTGACTCGCTTTGGGCTGAACGTGGACGGCGCGGCGGGGCCTTAGCGGGCTGACACGAAAATATCAGCCGAGGCCCGCCCAGAGGGCCAGCCGGTAGGTCACCCACGAGCCCCCGTACGCGAGAGCCGTGAGATAGGTCAGCATGAAAGCCGGCCAGCGCCAGGAGTTGGTCTCGCGCTTCACCACCGCGAGCGTCGAGAGACACTGCATCGCGAAGACGTACCAGACGAGCAGGCTCAGCGCGGTGGCGATGCTCCACTCCTTCGCGAGAATTCCGCCCAGGGCCTCCGCCTCGGCGTCCTCGCTCGAGGCATCGCCCTTCGCTTCCACCGCATAGACGGTGGCAAGTGCGCTCACCATCACCTCGCGGGCCGCGAAGCCCGGGACGAGCGCCACGCCGACGCGCCAGTCGAAACCGAGGGGCTGCAGCACCGGCTCGATCGCGTGACCGATGCGCCCGGCGAAGCTGTAGTGAATCGCGGGCTCGGTCGAGCCCTCTGGCGCCTTCGGATAGGACGCGAGGAACCAGACGATCACCGACAGCGAGAGAATCACCGTGCCCGCGCGCCTGACGAAGAGGCGCGCGCGATCCCAGAGCCCGAGCCAGACGTTCTTCAGACTCGGCCATTTGTAGGTAGGCAGCTCGAGCAGCAGGGGCGGCTTCGGTCCGCGCAGGATCGTCCGTCGAAAGACTACGGCCATGACGAGCGTGCTCGCTATCCCGAGCCCGTAAAGCCCGAGCATCACGAGGCCCGGAAGCCGCAGCGGCCCGACGATCGCGACGTTCGGGATGAAGGCCGCCACGAGAAGCGCGTAAACCGGCAGCCTGGCCGAGCAGGTCGTGAGGGGCGCGACCAGAATCGTCGTGAGGCGGTCGCGCGGGTTTTCGATCGTCCGCGTGGCCATCACTCCGGGAATCGCGCAGGCATAGGAAGACAGCAGCGGGATGAACGCCCGCCCGTGCAGTCCCACCCGGCCCATCACCCGGTCCATCAGGAAGGCGGCCCGCGCCATGTAACCCGAATCCTCGAGCATCAGGATGAAAAGAAAGAGAATCAGGATCTGCGGAAGGAACACGAGCACCGAACCCACGCCCGCGATCAAGCCGTCGACGAGCAGGCTGCGAAGCGCGCCCTCCGGCAGAAGGGCGCCCAGAGACTGGCCCAGCCAGCCGATTCCGGCCTCGAGCGCATCCGAGGGAACCGCGGACCACGAGAAAACCGCCTGGAAAAGCACCGTGAGCAGCGCGAGCAGGATCAGGGATCCATACAGGGGATGGACCACGACCCGGTCGATCCGGTCGGTCCAGAGGGCGGGCCTGACGTGACGACGCGTGGCCGCCGCGACCACCCGGTCGACCTCCTGAAAACGCTCGCGCACCTCGTCGGCCGTCGCTCGGGTCCAGACCGGCCGGTTCGCGGGCGTCCGCACTTCCATCGCGTCGGCGCCGAGCGTCCGCTCGATCTCCCCCAGAAGCTCGCGGACGCCTTCGCGCCTCACGGCGACCGTCGGTACGACCTTCACGCCGAGCTCCCGCGACAGGATTTCGAGGTCCAGCTCAAGGCCCCGCCGCTTCGCCAGATCCATCATGTTGAGCGCGAGCACCACGGGGCGGCCGAGACTCCGGAGCTCGAGCGCGAGGCCGAGGTTCCTCTCGAGGTTCGTCGCGTCCGCGACGGCCACCAGCACCGCGGGCATCGCTTCGTCGCGCACCTGGCCGAGGAGCACGTCGCGGGTGATCTGCTCGTCGGGAGTGCGCGCGTCCAGGCTGTAGGCGCCCGGCAGATCCAGCAGGCTCACGCGAAGACCCGAAGGAGTCGTGAGGCTCCCTTCCTTCCTCTCGACGGTGACGCCCGGGTAGTTGCCCACCTTCTGGCGCCCGCCGGTCATCGCGTTGAAGAGCGCGGTCTTGCCGCAGTTGGGATTCCCGGCCAGCGCGACTCGAATGGCGTCGCTCATGATACTGCTCCGCGAGCACGGCTCGCTTCGCCTGACAGGCTCACCTCGACGGCATCGGCCTCATTGCGCCTGAGCGCGATCAGCGCCCCCCGAACCCGCACCGCGACCGGATCCTTTCCGAAGGGCGCCTCGTGCATGAGCTCGACGACCGAGCCCTCGAGCAGCCCCATCTCGAGCAACCTCTGCGTCATCGCCTGATCCAATCCCGAGACCGAGAAGAATCGCCCGCTCTGGCCCGGGCCAAGCCTTCCCATCCGAGTGGTCTTCACTGCAGCAGATCCTCCACATGGTCGATGCCTTCCTGGAGAAGCCGCTCGATGTGGGCGTCGTCGAGCGCGTAAAAAGCGGTGCGGCCTTCCCGGCGCACGCGGACCAGCTTGAGCTGCCTGAGATTTCTGAGGTGATGGCTCACGGCGGGTTGGCTCATTCCGACGAGGGTGGCGATGTCACCCACGCAGAGCTCGCCCTTGGAGAGGGCCCAGACGATCTGGATCCGCGACGAGTCCCCCAGCGCCTGAAAGGTGTCAGCCAGGAGGGCAAAGGTGCGTTTGGAGCGCAGCCCCTCGGCCCTGCGGTCCTTTCCGAACTGATTGAGTGATGCCTGCGCCATATATAAACGGCGGCTTATATAAGCAGCCACTTATGTATCTATGAGATAGACCAGCGCGGCGTCAATTCTAAAATTGACGGTCCAGGAAATCCCCTCTTAACTGTCGGGAACTCCGGGCAAGTCCGCTGGGAGAGAGGGGCAATCAGATGATGCACGCGCATGGAGTGAGGGGCCTGGCCCTTTTGGGAGCGACTTTCATGATCCTGCTCTCTGCCGGAGGGGGGACGAGCGTGCTCGGAGACCCCACTGCAGATGGCCGCCGCCTGATCCAGTACAATGACCGGGGCGACCGGTCGTGGATGGACGAGGCCCAGATCGCCGAGCTCTCCCGTCGCGCCCACGAGGCGGGCCACTGCGGCGGGTTCATGGACGTGACGGACTACCCCGACGTGAAGCCCCTGCCACTGGCGCCTTTCGACGGCTTCGAAGGCCGCAAGCCCACGCAGGGCGAATGGGTTCGCAGGCTCCTGCCCGAGCTTCAGACCGAACGGCTTTCCGAAAACGTCGTCAAGCTCATGAGCTTTCGCAGCCGGTATTACCAGTCCGAGAGCGGAGTGGCGGCGGTGACCTGGGTGCGCGACCAGTTCGTGACCCTGGGCCGGGGCCGCACCGACGTCAGCGTCGCCCTCGAGCAGCACAGCTTCAAGCAGCCGTCGGTCATCGCGCGAATCACGGGGAGCGGACCGCGCGCGAACGAGACCGTCATCCTGGGAGCGCACGCCGACTCGATCAACGCCTCGTTCGGGTTTCCGAATCCGGGCGGGGAGGCGCCCGGCGCCGACGACGACGGATCGGGAGTGTCGACCTTGCTCGAGGTCTATCGGGTGCTCGTGGAATCGGGCTACCGGCCCGACCGCTCGATCGAGTTCATGGCGTACGCGGGCGAGGAACGCGGACTGCTGGGCAGCCAGGCCATCGCGGCGAGGTACCAGCGCGAGAACCGCTCCGTCGCGGGGGTGGTCCAGTTCGACATGACGATGTTTCCCGGGCAGCAGAAGGCGATCGCGCTCATCACGGATCACACCCACCTGGGCCTGACCGCGTACCTCGGCATGCTCGTCGACGAATACGTGGGGGTGAGACATATCGCGACCGAGTGCGGTTACGCCTGCAGCGACCATGCGAGCTGGTCCTCGGCGGGATTCGCCGCTGCCTTCCCCTTCGAAGCGCCGTTCGGGGAGTACAACCGCAACATTCATACGGCCCGCGATACGCTCGACCCGCTCGACATCACCCACGGCCTCCACTACGCGAAGCTCGGCGTGGCGTTCGCCGTCGAGCTGGGTAGCGGCGAGTGATCGCGGCGCTCGCGACGGCCGCCCTCGCTCTTGCGCCCGAGCCCACCGGCCAGGTCCTGGGCGCCTACACTCAGGGCCGTCTCGCCGGGGCGGCCGCGTTGCCAGCCGACGGCCCGGGCTTCGTCCACCTTTTCGGCGAGCGAAATCGGCAGTTCGGTTCCGAAGGCCTCGTGCGCTTGCTCGAAGGCATCGCGGGAGCGATGACCGACGCCTTTCCGGGCGGCGAACGCCTGCAGCTCGGTGACCTGTCCGCCGAGCACGGGGGGCGGGTGAACGGCCATGTCAGCCACCAGAACGGGCTCGACGCCGACGGCGCCTTCTTCCGCGCGAATCGCCGCGAGCAGCCGGGCGACGTCGACGGTTTTCCGGAATCGTTCGTCTCCCGGGGCCGCGTCACCGCCAACTTCGACCTCGAGCGAAACTGGGCGCTCTTTCAGGGACTCGTCGCCTCCGGGCGGGTCGGCCGCATCTTCGTCGATGGCGCGATCAAGGGGGCGCTTTGCGACCTCGCGCGCTTAGACACGCGAGCCTCTCGGCTCGACCGGGGCCTGTCGGAAGAACAGCCGCGAGACACGGCCGAGACTCTCCGGGCGCTGCGCCCGTACCCGAACCATGACAACCACTTCCACGTCCGGCTGACCTGCCCGACCGAGAGCCCGCGCTGCGTGCCTCAGGAGCCGCCGCCCCAGGGACCCGGGTGCGACGCCAAGAGCCTCGCCACCGTTCACCCAAGCGACCTGGCGCTCGCTCCCTAGGGAAGCCGCAACGACATCCCCGGCCGGATCCGATCGCTCCGGAGGGAGTTGAGCCGCTTGAGCCTCGGCGCGGATGTGCCATACCGCCGCGCGATGAGCGTGAGACTCTCGCCCGCCTGAACGCGGTGGCGGGGAGGGCGCCTCGAGACGTAGGTCTTTGTGTCCAGGCGCAGGGTCTGCCCCACATGCACGCGGGTCGATCTCAGGCCGTTGATGCGCTTCAGGAACGCCACAGAGGTCTTCGCCCTCCGTGCGATCGAGCCGAGCGAGTCCCCGCGCTTCACGTGATAGTAGTGGCG
>CAYJTX010000096.1:0-2840 GCA_964372615.1 uncultured Bacteriovoracaceae bacterium
CCCGAAGAGAAGTTCTTCACGCTGAGCTTCCTGGAGCGCTCGGCGTGAGGTTTAGCCGATCCCAGTCGCGCGCGGCCTTCGCCCTCGCGCTCGCGGCCTCGATCGCCGCCTGCGGAAAGGTGAAGAACCGCGACGAGCTAGTCCTCATCGTCGGCGAGGCCTCGGGCCAGACGGCCGGAACCGGCGAGCAGACCACGGGCGAGCTTCTTCAGCAGATCGGCGAGGTCTATGACCTCTACTCGGGCCCTGATGGGCTTTCGCGCGAGGAGATGACGAACCTCATGACCCGCTTCGGGTCGGGAACCCACTCGGGGATCGTGGACGCGCTTTTTCGATTCGACCGCGACGCCAACAGCCGCGTGACGGTTTCCGAGATCGAGACGGGCCTCTCCACCGCGGTTCCGGCGCTCGCGTGGATCCCGTCCAGAGGCGAATCGGCCACCGAGGCCCAGCTCGAAGCTGGAATCGCGGTGGACTATCCGGCCGCCGCGGCGGAAGCCCGCCGTTCTCTCGCCCGCACGCTGATGGCCCTGGATTCGCGCGAAGCCGGTGGCAATGGCAACGGCCTCCTCAGTCGCAAGGAAATCTCGCTCGCCGCGCTCCTGATGGGAGGCGTCGAGCCCGCGACGCTCCTGGGAGACCCGATCCTGGCGATGAAGCTCACCCAGCAGGTGACGCTCTGGAACCCCTCGGTCCCGTTCAGCGCGCTCTCAGAGACGAACGCGCGGCTCGAGACCATGAACTTCGTCGCGCGATTCGTCGTCAGCGAGAAGATCGCCAAGCGCATGATGATTCCCGTGAAAGGGGACTTGCTCGCCGTCGCGACGCGCGCCGCGCGGATCGCCGGGAGCGGCCCCTGGAATCCCGAGGGGCTCTTCCGCTACGCTGCCCGATTCGACGGAAGGCTCATGACGGGCGACGGCGACGGAAATCTCTCCAAGATCGAGTTCCTGAACTTCCTCACCGATCTCGAGTTCGCGGCGACCGTCCTTGGCCGGGGGCCCACGACTCCGGCCATCTGGCTCATGCGCCCGCAGCTTCGCGTGATCTTCCCCCGCGTGGCGATTGATCTCTTCTACGATCCGAGGAACGGTCAGCCGCGGGATAAGTACTGGAACGCGGGGCTCCGCGAGTTCGACCAGGGGTTCGGCGGCGACCGCGACGGCCGCCTGAGCCCGATCGAGGTCGGTACCGCCCTTTACGCGGCGAGGATCCTCGACGGAATGTTCGAGCGTCTGGATGCCGACGGCAACCAGCAGCTGAACCATGACGAGGGCTTCGAGCTCCTGAAGCTCATCGGGATCACGGATCGGGACGCGGTGGACTACCTCTTCGCCGATCCGCCTCTGGATCTGAGCGAGAGCTCCTCGACGCTCGCGCTGAGAATGCACACGCCAGGACGCACGGTGCTTCGCACGATGGGGCCCTGGCAGGTCTACGTTCGGATGCGCAAGTTCCTGCTTCGCTAGCGTGTGGTTACGTCTGAAGTACACAAAGCGTGGACTTCGCCCCTGACCACGCGCCTGGTAGAGCCTCAAGTCCACACTTTGTGGACTTCAGTTGGTTAGCAACTATGACCCAGAGTGCTTCGTGGAGCCGGAGCTGGCCGTGATGGCGTACCGGGAGATTCTGCGGACGACTCGTCTGATGTTGCACATGAGATGTAAGGCGACGCCTCCCGCGCAGCCCTCCAGTCGACCCCCCACCCAAGAGAGGCTGCAGCCCTCGACCCGTTACGCAGTAGACCGCCACCACTGGGCCCCGTGCGTTAGAGACCGAAAAAGCTGTCGGGCCCGGCGCACGCCTGGATAAGATGCGGCCGATGCCTCTCCTCTCCGGCAAGAAGGCGCTCATTACAGGTGGCTCGCGCAGCCTCGGCCGCGCCATCTGCGAGGCCTTCGCACGCGAAGGGGCCGAGATCGCTTTCACCTACTCCTCCGACGAGAAGGGGGCGGCCGAAACCCGTGCGAGGGTCGAAGCGATCGGAACGAAGTGCTCGGTGTTCAAGGCGTCGGTCACCGACGAGGCGGCGACGGCGCAGGTCGTGACCACGCTCGAAAGCGAGTGGCTGGCCATCGACATCCTCGTCAATAACGCAGGTGCGAGCCAGGCCCTGCCGATCGCGCTCATGGACGAGGCCGACTGGGACGCGATCGTCGACGTCAATCTCAAGGGAACCTATCTCGTCTCACGACGGGTCGTTCAGGGAATGATCCGGCGAAGGTCGGGCACGATTCTCAACATTGGATCGCTCGCCGGCTGCCGACTGCTCGAGGCGCCGATCCACTACTGCGCGGCGAAGGCCGGCGTGAAGGCGTTCACCGAAGCGCTCTCCAAGGAGGTCGCCCGCTACGGGGTCCGGGTGAACTGCCTGGCCCCCGGCCTGCTGGAAGAGGGAGTTGCCGAAAACCTCCCCGACCACAAGTTGAAGGGATTTCTCGACCAGGTCGCACTCAACCGGCGAGGGACGCTCGCGGAGGTGGCGCGCTTCGCGACCTTCCTCGTGTCATCCCGGAACTCGTACATGAACGGCGCCACCGTCGTCCTGGACGGGGGTCTTTGAGATGAAGCGCGCGATCGTCCTGGGGGGCAGCGGTTACGTCGGGTCGGCCATCGCGAAAGCCCTCGCGCGCGACGGCGCCAGGGTCGCGCTGAGCTACCACGCCCACCGAGACCGAGGCGAGGATCTGGCGCGGGAGCTCCGGGGCCAGGCATTCCATTGTGATCTCTCGCATCCGTCAGCCGCCGCCGACGCGGTGACGGGTGCCACGACCTGGCTCGGAGGCGTCGACGCGCTCGAGATCGCCGCGGGCCGCGGCGAGTTCACTCCGTTCTTCGAG
>CAYJTX010000096.1:2850-9740 GCA_964372615.1 uncultured Bacteriovoracaceae bacterium
AGACGAAGCTCTCGGAGGTCTCGGCCGCGCTCGAGATCGCGGTCTCGGGCGCCTTCGCTGCCTGCCGCGCGGCGGCCGAGGCGATGCGCTCGGGAAAGGGCGGAGAAATCCTCCTCGTGAGCTCGATAGACGCCGTGAAAGCGATTCCGTCACCCCCGCACCTGGCGGCCTCGCAGGCGGCGCTGAAGGGTCTCGTGGGGTCGCTCGCCAAGGAGCTCGGCAAGCATTCCATCCGCGTGAACCTGCTCGCCTGCGGCCTGCTCGACGGTGGCGTCACCGCGAAGGTCGATCCCGGCCTTCGCAAGACGTACCTGGAGCACTGCTCGCTCAAGCGTCTCGGCAAGGCGGAAGAGATCGCCGAGTTCGCGAGCTGGCTCGTCGCCGAGAACAGCTATCTGACCGGCCAGGCCGTCGTGCTCGACGGCGGCCTCTAGTAAGGAGACCCATGAAGTACTACCTAGTCGACAAAGTCACCTCGATCGAGACGGGCCGGGAGATCCGGGGCCTCAAGTGCATCACGTACGCCGACGAGATCCTGCACGACCACTTCCCCGATTACCCGATCCTGCCAGGCGCCCTCATGACGGAGGGCCTCGCGCAGCTCGCGGGCCTGCTCCTGGAGCTCACCTTCAATCACGACGACTCGAAGCCCGTGAGGCGCGCCGTGCTCGCGCAGATCGAAAAGATGAAATTTCACAAGACATCCGGTCCAGGCGACCGGCTCGAGTACTCGGCGAAGGTGGACTCGCTTCTCGAGGATGCCGCCCAGGTCTCTGTCGAAGCCGCGTGCGACGGAGAGGTACGGGGCCGCGGTAGGCTCACCTTCATGATGCTTCCGATCGATTCCCCACGCGTGACCGCCCAACGCGTCAACACTTACCGCGTCTGGACCCGAGATCTTCCAAATAGCCCGAGGCTGAGATGAAAATCCTCTCGACCGGCTGGATCGGGCCGGAGGGTCTCGGCGCCGATGGACTGCCCGCGTCCTTCGAGACCCCGCTCGACGTCGGCCCCCTGCTCAAGGATCGCAAAACGGGCAAGTTCATGGCCAAGCAGGACAAGCTCGCCCTCATCGCGTGCCATCGGGCGGTGCAGGCGGCCGGCCTTCAGGCCGAGGCGCTCGCGCAGCGAACTGGCATCTACCTCTCCGTCGGTCCGCTTCCCTTCGAGGAGCCGGATCTCGACCTCCTCCACGACAAATCGATCGAAGGGGGAAAATTCAGCCTGAGGCGCGCGACGGACGAGGCCTTCCAGGCGATGAACCCGCTGCTCACCTTCAAGTGCCTGCCGAACATGCCTGTGTTTCACGTGTCGTTCAACCTGGCCATCCGGGGCGGCTACCACGTCGCGTACCCCGGCGCCGGTCAGTTCCTGACCGCGCTCGACCTCGCGCTTCGAGACCTCGGTCGCGGCCGCTTCGATCACGCGATCCTCGGCGCCGTGACGGATCAGCGAAACACCCTCACGCGCCATCACCTGGATCGCACCGAACCGGGTGCTTCGGCCCGAGCCGTCGACGTCGCGTGCGCGTGGGTGATCACCCGCCTCGACGAGACCCAGGGACTTGCGAAGATTCGCGGCCTGACGCTCGGCTACAAACCCCGCGACCCGTTCGGCGAACCGATCGGCGCGCGGGGGCCCCTCCTGGGTGTCGCCGCCGGCACTGCGGGGCCGGCACTGCGGGTGGCCTTCGACATCGCGGCCGGCCGGCCGCTTCCGAGCTATGACTGGGAGCTGGAAGACGGCGTCACCGCCCGACTGGAGCTGGAGGGCTCGGCATGAGCGCCCGAAGAATCGTCGTCACTGGCCTGGGGGCGATCACGCCGATCGGAAACTCCGTCGAAGATTTCACGGACGCGCTGTTTCGAGGCGACTCGGGGGCGGCGCCGCTCAAGCGCTTCGAGCCCGGAAAGCTTCCGACCCGCTTCGCGGCCGAGGTCAAGGACGTGCCGAGCGAGTTCCGCGACGTGAAGATCACCTTCGCTGTACACGCGGCGCGCGAGGCGATGCGCCAGGCGTTCGGGCCCGGCGCGAAAGTCCCGGCCCGCTCCCGCGCTGCCCTCAGCGCCGGCCTCGGACTGGAGCTGTTTTCGGTCGAGGATCTGGTGGTCTCGCGCAGCCCCGGCTTCACGCCGCCACGCGATCGTTTCGCCCGCATGACCTTCCTGAATACGCCCTCCGATCTTTGTCTGCACCTGATCGGCCATGAGTTCGGCCTGAACCTCCCGCCCCTGGTGCACATCTCCGCCTGCGCCGCCGGAACCGACGCCATCGGGGCCGGGTTCCAGGCGATCCGTGACGGCGTGGCGGACATCGTGCTCGCGGGCGGCACCGACTCGATGATCAATCCGATGGGACTGGGCGGCTTTTGTCGGATCACGGCGCCGAGCACCCGCAACGATTCGCCGGAAACAGCTTCTCGTCCTTTCGACGTCACCCGGGATGGCTTCGTGCTGGGCGAGGGCTCGGGCTTTCTCGTGCTCGAGGAGGAATCGCACGCGCGGGCGCGAGGAGCAGCGCCGCTCGCCCGGATCAGCGGCTACGGCAACAGCCTGGACGCGCACAGCGTGAGCGACCCGCATCCCGAAGGGGCCGGAGCGCTCCAGGCGATGCGAGAAGCGCTCGAGGGCGCGGGGCTTCGTCCCGACGACATCTCCGCCGTGAACGCGCACGGAACCGGCACTCCCAAGAACGACCCGGCGGAGACGAAGGCCATTCGTTCGCTCCTCGGGGCACGCGCCGATGAAGTCCCAGTCCATTCAACAAAATCAATGATCGGCCACCTGATCTCCGCCGCCGGAGCGGTGGAGACGATCGCCGCGATCCAGTGCATCCGCGCTCAGAAGATGCACGCGACGATCAACCTCACGAACGTCGCCGAGGACTGCAGGCTGCGACACGTCGTGGGAGGCCCGCTCGCGACGCCGCTTCGGCACGTGCTCAAGAACTCGTTCGGCTTCGGGGGCCAGAACGCCTGCATCGTCATCAGCCAAGCCTGAGGAACGGATCGCCATGGAATTGAAAGACCGGGGAATCCTGATTGTCGGTGGAAGCGGCGGGATCGGCGCCGAAGTGGCGAAGGCGTGCGCCCGGGAAGGCGCTTCGGTCGCCATCGGCTACTCGGGGGGCGAGCAGGCCGCCCGCGAGACGGCGGCGGCCATCGCGGCCAGCGGAGGCAAGGCGGCGGTCATCAAGTTCGACGTGGCGAGCGAGGCTTCCGTCGACGCGGGAATCGCCCTCGCCAAGTCCGTGCTGGGAAACATCGACGGCCTTGTCAACGGAGCGGGCATCCACGTCGCCGGCCCGCTGATCTCGCTCAAGGATGAAGACATGCTCATGCAGATCGAGTTCAACCTGACCGGCGCGATCCGCCGGGCAAAGGCCGCGACCGTCCTGATGGTCGCGCAGAGGCGCGGGAGCATCGTCAACATCGGATCCGTCTCGGGTTATCGCATGCTTCGCGGCCACTCCGTCTACACGGCGACGAAGGCCGGCATGGACGGATTCACGCGGGCCCTGGCCGCCGAAGTCGCGAAACGCTCGATCCGCGTCAATGGCGTCGTGCCCGGCCCCGTCATGACCCCCATGCTCAAGAAGACCGTCCAGGAGACCGGCGACGATCCGGCGACCCGCGTGCCGATGGGAAGGCTGGTCGAGGCGTCGGAGGTAGCGAACGCCATCGTATTCCTGCTCTCCGATCGGGCGTCGGCCATCACCGGGGCGATCCTTCCCGTCGACTGTGGCTACTTGCTCTGGTGAAGAAGCCGCTGCTAAGATCGGCCCGGGGGACTTAGGAACATGGGCGTCGCGTTAGATCCGGAAAAGCTTCAGTCGGGAGTCGTGGAGTGCGTGGCCCAAAGCCTCGCCATCGAACCTGCCAGGATCGAGGTCCACAGCCGCCTGATCCCGGACCTCGGGGCCGACTCCCTGGACTTCATGGACATCATGTTCTCCCTGGAGCGCCGGTTCGACATCAAGCTCCAGAAGGAAGACTTCGACCTCCTGGCCCGCGTCAAGATGTCCAAGGAAGAAGCCATCGTCGAAGGCAAGCTGACCCCGCCCGCCCGCGAGCGCCTGCGGAAGTGGCTCCCCGCGATGCCGGTCGAGGGCGAGGTGCACCCCAAGGATCTCGGGACCTTCATCACGATCGAGACTCTCATGATCATCGTCGAGAGCTTTCTGTCTCTCCAGCCAGAGACGGCGTGAAACGCTGGATCAGTCTCGCACTTGCAGTCGTCTCGTTCACACCTGCCGCCGCTCTGGCCCGGGAGTGGCAGCCCGAGTACCAGAGCCTGACGGAGGAGGAGCAGGCAGCCTTCGACAGCCCCGCCAGCCTCGGGTCTGAATACCAATCCGACGTACTGACCTACACGAAGCCGGATGCCTGGGAGTATGAATGGCTTTCGCGCGACCGCGCGCTGGATGTCAGCGTCGGAAGCGTCAGCGCAGCCCACTTCATCATCGACAATCGGCTGAAGCTCCGGGGCTGGTTGACCGAGAGCCTCGAGTTCCGCTTCACCTACGTCGACGAGCGCAGCCGGGAGAGGGAGACGCTCCACCACATCCTCGAGCTGGTGGTCTGGCCGTGGAAGAATCTGGGCTTGAGCCTCTACGGCGAACCCGGGCTTTTCAAGCGCGAGGACGACACCGGGATCGCTCTCCTCTGGAAGCCGTCGGAGCGCCACGAGGTGCGCCTCTTCAATACCTTCGTGGACGTGACTCGACTGAAGCGCAACGACCTGCCTGACAAGTTCGTCGAGCCGAACCTTCCGTACGCGCGCGGGCTGGTCGGCCGCCTTCGCGAGCCCGGCGAGAACGCGGACGAGTGGCGATTCCTCGAGTACGCGCTACGCTACGAGACGAAGACGCGCTGGAACTTTCCGACGGAAGCCTACGAGTACCAGTACTGGAAGGCCTTCGCTTCCGTCTACGGAAGCATACCGGTCGCACCCCTCTGGCGGGTGACCGGGCGGGCGCAGTGGGACCGGAAGTTCGAGCACCGCTTTCCGACTTCGGCCACGAGCCAGATCGCCCGGGAGACCTGGCTGACCGACCGCTTCACGCTTCTGGGGCGCGCGGGCCGGAGCGGTCTGGGGCCTTCGGGTACCTGGGAAGCGCAGGCGGGCGTCGAGTACGCGTACCGGCGCTGGCTCACCGACGGGGCGGTGGTCACCTATCGGGACGTCATTCCGCACGGTAACGTGAGGTTCCCGGCGTTCGGCGAGGGCGAAACCCGCGATGTGCTCGAGGTGGGTTACGATTTCACCTGGCACCGGGTCACCGGCCCGGTCGCGCTGCTGGACCCCCACGACCTCGACGGGCTCATCGAGCACCGGCTCAACCTGACCTACGAGTTCTCGTTCAAGGACCGCGCGAAGATTCGCCTGATCATCACGGGCGACCTCGACCAGTTCCTCGGCCGCGGAATGTGGGAAGGCGGAAACGGCCAGTTCAGCTATTATTTCTAGGAACCTAAAATGGCACACGCAAGCGTAGAGATTTTCGTCTTCGAAAGTGACGGCCACCTGAAGGATCCGATGCGCCTGGAGCGCATCTGCCGCTCGACCTCGGGGCGATTGGCGCTGATCGGAAAGATCATGACCTCCAGCTCGCTCGTCCCGCTCAGCGTGGCGGGAGCGCTGCTCTACGCGCGCGCCGCGGGCTGGATCGAAGACGATGCCTCCTGGACTCGGATCTTCCGCGAGTCCGAACAGTTCTGGGGCCTTCTCGGTATATCCGGAGGATTCGGAATCATGCTGCTCGGACTCGGCCTGGGCCTGCTCAGGGAAGGGCTCAGCGACCCTCTCAGAGAATTCCTGAAGTCCCCGGGAAAATTCTCCTTCTTTCGAGGCCAGATCAGCACCGCGGTCTTTCTTCCCAGCGACGCCAGGAGCCTGGGGGAAGTGATGGTACGCGGGACCCTCAAGGACGAGCTCGGAAGGGAATCCCTCCTGCTCGAGAAATTCCGTTCCGCCGGCTGGCCCTTCGGGCATGGAAAGCAGCTGATTCCACCCACGGCTTGGGCCATTGCGCACGCGAACAACCCTGCGCGCCTGGCGCTGATCGGAATCCCCCGGGCCGAGATCGAAAAGGCCGTACAGGCGCGCAAGGGTCAGGGACTGCCGTGGCGCTGAAAATTTCGGACTGGCTACTCGACCCTCGAGGGTGCCCGGGCTTTCTCAAACATGAGGTGCGGGCCCATGTGGAGCGGCCTCCGCACGTTCATCACACCGAGTACCTGTACGTGAACCTCGCGAAGCGCTACGCGCTCGTGAATATCAACGACCGGATCGAAGAGGCGATCGAGCGCTCCGGGATACGCGACGGGCTGTGCTTCGTGAGCGCGATGCACATCACGGCAGGCGTCTACGTGAACGACGCCGAGTCGGGCCTGCTCTCGGATATCTCGGGCTGGATCGAGGATCTCGCGCCCTTCGGCCGGGATTACCGGCATCACCAGACAGGTGAAGACAACGGAGACGCTCACCTCAAGTCCTACCTCACGAATCACTCCCTCACCGCACCCATCACGGAAGGTCGTTTAGATTTCGGTACTTGGCAGCAGATATTCTACGCGGAGTTCGACGGCCGACGAAACAAGCGAATTCTGACTAAAATAGTTGGAATACAATAACTCCCTTTGCGTAATTGACCTCCTGCGCCAGAGCGGGTCGAGCAAGAAGGCGGGGCGGTCGCGCGCTGCATCGGGCGGCTGGGCCGGGTGGTTCCAAGACCCTTTGGAAGCTTTCCGTCGCACCGGCTCGTGTTGTCGCGCGAAGCGGCTCGTGCCCGCCCGTACTTGCGGACGAGGTAAGAAGTCAGACCGGCGCAGGAGCGCTAGGTCGCCTTGGCCCAGGAATCCCGCAGTGTCACCGTGCGGTTGAAAACGG
>CAYJTX010000097.1:0-9726 GCA_964372615.1 uncultured Bacteriovoracaceae bacterium
CTTGTCGAGGCGACGCGGCGGATCTCGGTCGGGAAGCCTTCCTATTTCTCGGGCCTGTGGTTCTTCCAGCTCGGGTGGTCGGATTCCTGGCGCCGGTCCGCGAGGCTGGCGGCGTTCGACCGCGAAGGCGATGGAAGCGAGATCTCCCTGGGCGCGCTTCGTCCGGGTCAGGAGAAGAAGCTCGGCGAGGAGGCCGTCGTAAAGGTCACCGACGTGATCGAGGACCCGGACGACCAGGGCACCAGAGTTTCGCTGGAGTATCGCGAGAAGCCGGCTTCTCCACCCGAGAGCTTTTGGGTCTTTCAGGATCGTCCCGGCTTCGATTCGGCCCACCGGCGCAAGAGTCGCTTCACCTTCGCGGTGAATGGAACCCGACCCATATACACGAGCGAGATCGCAGTGGTGAGGAACCCCGCCGCTCCGGTCTTCTGGCTCGCGGTGGTGCTCGGGCTCGTCGCGCTTCTGATCTGGGCGCTCTCCCCTTTCGAGCGGATCTGGGTGATCTGGAATCCGGGCCGCATCGCGATGGTCGGGTGGTCGACCAGCCTCTTTCTCTTTGAGCCCCAGTTCCGGCGCGCGATCGATACATTCAATGTACGCCTCGGAGCGGTCGACCCTTCCGTGCGCAAGGCACAGGTGGAAATCCACTATGGGGGCTAGTCGGTGAGCACCGGACTCCCCGTCCTTCTCATCCTCGCATCGGCGGGCTACGGCGCGGCCGTGATCGCGCACTGGGCGGCCTGGGTCAGGTTGCCAGAGGGCGAGACCGGGACGTCTCCGATTCCTACGGCGATCGGCTTCGCCGGGTGGGTGGCGCACACTCTCGTCTGGGCGACCCAGTTGAGCGCGGCGAACCAGGGGATACCTCCTTGGAACGACTTTCACTTCAGCGCGGTGTTCCTCTCGTGGGCCTGGGTGACTCTCCAGTGGCTTACGGAGCTCAGGACCGGCCTGAGATTTTCGGCGATCCCGACGCTTGCCGGCACGATCGTAGTGCTCGTCGCCGCGAGCTGGATTCCGACGCCGGGCCTGGTTCCACTGCCCCCAGAGCTGATTTCACCCCTCGTTTGGGTGCACCCGACTTTCGCCACGGTGGCTTTCGCGCTGGCTGGCTGGGCGGCCTCGGTGGCGATGCTTCACACGATCTGCGCAGGTGTCGCGACTGATCGGCTGCTCATGCTCTCGGCGCTCACTGCGGCCGGCGTATTGGCAGGCGGGATCGGCTGGAGACCCCTGGAAGAGGGAGCGCTCATGCTGGGGGGCCACCTGATTCCGGGTGGCCGGGTCGTGGGAGGGGCCACGATGAGTCTTTTCGGTCTACACGTGGTTCTCGGGATCCTGACAGGGGGGGAGGTCGATCCCAGAAAACTCGTCGCCTTCGGGACGACGACCGAGCAGGTGACCCGCCTGAACGCGGCCCGGCGGGGGATCTTTCTAGCTGCGACGTTCTTCCTCTGGATTCTCCTCCTCCTGACGGCGATCGCGGCGCGAAAGGCGGGGGGCTGGGCCGAGCTCCATGCGCCCGTCAAGATCGGGTCTTGGATCGGCCTGGCGGTCTTGACTACCTTTTCGGTCAGCCTGATCCGCTGGCGGGTCCGCCTCGAGGACTCGCTGCCGCCGATTGACCACTTCGAGCGCTGGGTTTACTCGGGAGCGGTCTGGTCCTTCGTGGCACTCTCGTTCACGCTCGCCTCGGGAGTGCTTTGGGCGCAGCTCGTCTGGGCGCGGCCCTGGGTGTGGGATCCAAAGGAGACCTGGACCTTCGGAGCCTGGGTGGCGCTCGGTGCCTACGTCCATGCCAGGCAGACCGAGTCGTGGCGCCCCGTTCAGCTCTCCGCCCTCGTGATTTTCGCGTTCGTGCTCCTGCTGGCCGCGATCTTTGGAGTGAACCTCTGGGTGCCCAGCCGGCATTTCTTCGGGGCGGTCTGAGGAATGGGAGGGCGGCACGTCAACACGATCGCTGACGTTCGAGATCTGGAGGGGGCGTTTCGAGGCGATTTTCTCCGTGGGATGCGGGAGCCGCGAGTGGCGTTCGTGGGGCGTTCGAATGTCGGCAAGAGCTCGCTGATCAACGCGCTTTTGGGCGCGACTCTCGCTCGCACGAGCAACCGGCCAGGCAAGACCCGGGAGATCCACTTCTATCAGTGGCCCGAGGCGGGACTCCTCGTAGCGGACCTTCCGGGCTATGGGTACGCGAAAGTTTCGGCGACCGAGAGGGACCGATGGGCGAAGTTCATCGGGGCCTATATCCATGCCGATCGCGCGCTGATCAGAATCGTCGTTTTGCTGGATGCGCGACACGGCCCCACTCCCATTGATAGAGTCGCGATCGAGTTCTTGAGTTCGTCGAAGGTGCCCGTTACCTTGATCTTCTCGAAGTGCGACGAGCTGCGAACTCAGTCTGAGCGGATCAGGCGCCGGCGCGAGACAGGCATGCCGGGGGAGTCCGGTCTTTGGGTCTCGGCGCGGACGGGAGAAGGGGTTGACGGCTTGCGGCGCTTGCTTCGAACTTTCAAGGGAGGAGGAGTGCCGTGCTGAGAATCGGAATCGTGGCTCCATCTTCGGCCGTTCCGCCCGTGGAGTTCGCTCTCGGGATGGAGCGACTGAAGGAATCGGGCGTAACGGTTTTCGTGCATCCGCAGGCCGACCGCCAGCACCTGTTTTTCGCCGGGACGGATACGGAGCGCGCGACGGCATTTTACGAGTTCGCGCTGAACTCGAATTTTTCCGTGGTCTGGTGCGCCCGGGGGGGTTACGGAGCGCCGCGGATCCTTCCGCTCCTGGACCGGCTGACGGCCGAGCGAGGGATTCCCGAGAAGAAGCTGCTCGTGGGCTACTCGGACGCTACCGCGCTGCTCGAGTACGTCCGAACGCATTGGAACTGGGCGACGCTTCACGCACCGATGCCGGGGCTGAGGGAGTTCAGCGGAATGGGGCGGCCGGAATGGGAGGCCCTGCTCAAGCTGGTGCGAGGCAAGACGGTTGCGCGGATCCCTGCCCTTCGGGGGCGGCTCAAGTTCGTAGGAAAGAGGCCCGCCCAGGCAGTCGAGGCGCCCCTGGTGGGGGGGAACCTCGCCGTTTGGGCGTCTCTGCTCGGGACACCGTTCTCGCCGCGGGCGAGGGGTCGGATTCTCTTCCTCGAGGACATCACCGAGTCGCTTCCGCGCATCGATCGCATGGCCCACCAGCTCCTCGCGTCAGGGGTATTGGAAGGAGTCCGCGCGATCATTCTGGGTACGTTCCATCACTGCGACGACGCCGTCAGCTCGGTGCTCCTCAGCGTTCCGTCCGCGCGGTTGCGCCGGCGGGTCGTAAGCCGGCCGAAGCCTTCCGAGCTCGGGCCGCTCCGCGAAAGGATCTCGCGACGGGCGGGGCTTTCGGCGATATTCGGCGAGCTTGGCGAGAGGCTGCGCGTTCCGGTCGCGATGGGGCTGCCCGTGGGGCATGGGACGGATGGGATGTCGCCGCTGCCGCTCGGGGCGAAGTACCGGCTGGAGCCGTCCGGAAGGCTTTCGCTTGTGAAGTGGGATTGGAAGATTTGAGCAAGGGAGGGGGAAAACCGATTGGCTCCTTGGCGGAACTGGTAGACGCGCACGACTCAAAATCGTGTATCCTTACGGGTGTCCGAGTTCGACTCTCGGAGGAGCCACCATTTGGCAAGCTCTTCGAACCACGGGCCATTGTCTCTCATTCGTGAGAGACAGATGAGAAATTCGTCACTCACGGATGAGAGTGAGGGCGCGGCATTCTCAAGGATGGGCGGTGATCGCGATAATGGTGATCTGGTTCTTTTCCGGGCCCTAGTGCCAGAAGACTGTACATCGTCATTCCACCCCATATTGACGAAAGCGGCCGACTGGGGCCATCGGAAAGGACCCTCCTGAGTCCTCGTTCCCCTGATCCAGCGGATCCTCGCGCGTATCCGGCGACCGGGAGAACGCGAGTCGCCGTCCGCGCTCGCGGACCTCCAAGAACAAGATGAAAGGATGAAAACAAAAAACGTGCCCCCCCTCCCTCGCCAACGGCTCCCGTACCCGCTTTCCCTGCTCGGAAGTGGCAGAAGCACTCACCCATCGCGCCATGCTCGTTCGTCGCGAGAAGGTTTCACCGCGTTTCTACATCAACACACTCGCGGGCGCGGTACTAGCGGTCTCCCCTACCACGGCGTGCGGACGCAGTGGCGCGAGCAGCCCGCCGGATAGGTCCGGTAGGTCTCGCAGTACTCCAGGACATGCCCGGAGCACTGGCAGGTTCCGGCGCATTCGAGCTCGGAGATCGCGGCGAAGTGAAATGTCCCGTCGTAGTAGTGCCCCCTGATCCGCACGAGGGAGCCGACCCGCGCAAGGAGCTCCTGCGCGCGG
This sequence comes from uncultured Bacteriovoracaceae bacterium, assembly GCA_964372615.1. Classification (GTDB taxonomy): domain Bacteria; phylum Bdellovibrionota; class UBA1018; order UBA1018; family UBA1018; genus CAYJTX01. The sequence continues at coordinate 4,362 of CAYJTX010000097.1, forward strand.
GCGGGTGGTAGGCCCTCAAGCTGGACGCAGGCATGCAGCTCTGGCTCGTAGAAGCCGAAATCCGCGTGGAGCGGTGGGAGAGGCTCGAGGTAGAGGCCCTTGCAGTCCGAGTGCGCCGAGTAGGGCTTCTGGAGAGTGCCTTCGAGTGTCGTTGAGCCGAAAGCCGACGACGCCGCGAGGCCCACCCTCGACCCCGACGAAAGGCTCGAGGCCGCCCCGAAGAGGGCGGCGCGCGCGAGTTTCATCCCGCGGTCCCGGCGTACTGCTGGGAGAGCCTTCCTCGCTTCACCACGCCTCCCGCGTCGTGAGGGATGGCATCCACGAAGACGGCGATCTGAGGCGTCGACTCACCCGGGAGCTTTTCAGCGCAGATGTCCAGCACGTGCTTTTCCGTGAGCGGGCTGCCCTGGACCTTGACTACCGCGCAGCAGAGCACGGGCTTTCCCATTGACTTGAGGACGAAGAAGCCAGCGGCATCCAGGATGTTCACGACCCCCTTGAGCGCGCCGTCGACGCGGCTCGCGGGCAGAAGCCTTCCGTCCAGGTAGGCGACGTCGTCTTTTCTTCCAATGAGATGGATTCGAAGGGTGTCATTGTCGCCCGTAAGTCGTGCGTAATCACCCGTGTAAAGCCAGGTCCCGCGCAGGGCGACCTTCGATGCCGCCTCGTTCTCGAAATATCCAGACATCACGGAAGGCCCCATGACGGCGAGGTGGCCCGAGCGTTCGCCCCCGCCTTTGGCCGCGACTTCGTCGCCGTCGGGCCCCAGTACTTTGTACTTCAGGCCCGCCAGACCCTGGCCGACGAAGCCGGCTTCGGGGTCGGTCTCATCTTCAAGGTCAGCCATGGCAAGAGTCCAAACGGCTTCGGCCTGGCCGTAGCACTGACCGACCTTGACCTTGAGCATCTTGAAAATTCTCCGATAATCCGCCGAAAGCGTACCCACCCCGACGGTGATGGACTTCACTCCGGGCAGCCCTTTCTCCTCCGACTTGCAGGTCAGGAGGAGCTTGTGGAAGAACGGCGGCGTTCCCACGATGCGGCTGACTCGCGACTCGTAGAGGAACGCGAGGAACTCGGCGGCCTCCAGGCCGTTGTCGATGACGGCGGTGGCGCCCGTGAGCAGCGGATAGAGCATTCCGTGCATGATGCCGAACGGATTTGACCAGTTCAGGGTCGTCAGGAACCGATCGGCGGGCTGGGAGTGGTAGAGGCCTCGCAGAGAAAGAGCGGCATGGTGGAGCTGCTTGTGGGTGAGCGGTACGTACCGGGGTCTCCCGGTCGTCCCGGCGGTTCGGAGCAGCAGGACGACGTCGGTTTCCTGCGGGGCGTGATCGGGCTGGGGCGTGAAGGTCGGGTCGTACTCTCCTCCGACCTTTCGTTCGATCTCGATCAGTGGAAGGCCCAGGTGCTCGGACTGGAGAATCTCTCTCACCCGGTTCACCTGGTCGGAGGAAACGGCCACGTGCGTGGCTTTCGACTCCTTGAGGCAGGCGAGGATTTCGGCCGGTTCGCGCGTGGGGTCGACCGGGATGCAGACCGAGCGCGTGTTCGACAGCGCGAAGAACGTCGAGATGTAGGCCGGGCCGTTGGAGGCCACGATCGCCACGCGCGCCTTCTCCCCGAGCTCGTGCAGGTAGAGGTAGCTCAGCTTCGCGACGCGCGTCTTGAGCTCGCCGTAATTAGTCTCCTTGCCCAGGTAGCGAAACGCGCCTCTTCCCAGATTCTTCTGGGCGTTGGAGATGAGGATCTGGCTGAGAATCACTGGTATCTCTCGAAGAAATCCTCGAAAGCCCGGTTCGTCAGCTCCTCGAGGAACCGCATTTTCGGGGTCAGCCGGATCGAGCCCTTGAGCTCGTCGGCCTTCTCCTCGCGCTCGGCCTCCGCGTCGGCTGTCCGCACGTCGCCGTTCGCGAGGTCCGTGAAGGCGAGCTTGATCCTCACCTCGCCGCGAAGCGCCCTGACACGCACGAGGCGCGTCGATTTCCGCTCCTCCTCCCCGCGCTCGGCGGCGAGCTGGCTGTCCTCGACCTCGAAGCTCGAGTGGCCGTCGCGAGTGGTGGCGTCGAATTTCAGCACGTGGGCCGTAAGCGCAACCTCGGCTCCGGCGCCGCGTGCGATGCCCGCGGTGTCGAGCGGGTCTTGCTGCGGACGCGCCCGGGCGGCCTCGATGTCCTCCTTGGAGACGAGCTCGAAGGTCCCCCGCTTCGTGAGCTGGTTGACGAGCGCGACTTCGATGATCTTTCGAGCCGTCGGCTCGGCTTGGACCGTGATCAGAGCGACCTTCTTCCCCCTGAGCCCGGCCAGCTCGGGCACGGTCTTCTTCGGGGCGCTCGAACACCCACCCCCCGCGGCCGAGACAAGCAGCGCGAGGGCGGCACAAAGCCCCTTTCTGGATGCGCTACGCGAGCGGAGGGCCACCGTGGATGAGTACCTTGACGTCGGTTCGGAAAATCACTTCGAGCTTGTTCGGGTAAATCAGCTTGCCGACGATTCCGTCGCCGAAGGTGGGATGGCTCAGCTTGTCACCGAGCACGAACTGGCCCTTCATGGTGTAGGCCTTCACGGGCGCCGCCTTGTGCTGGGTCATGAGCTTTTCCCACTCGAGCTCGACGGGATTGCCGGCGGGCGTGGCGGCGGCCTTCTTCGACGCGCGCTTGGTCTTCACTGGTTCCGTGATGCCCTTGGGCGCCTTGTATGCGTGGTCCTTCTTACAGGTCTTGCACTGCGTCTTCACGATGCGGTCTCCCGACATCGCGACGACAATGTGAGCGAGGTCCATCTTGCAGCTCGTGCAGTAGGCGAGGGCTTCTTTACCTGTCATGGAAGGGGCTCCTTGTATGTGCTGCTCGCGAGGGCCGCTTGAAACCCAGGGGGCCTTTTTCCCTCGAATTCCAGTTGTTTGGTTATAGTGGGAAGCGAAATGGAAAAGCAAGGCCGGACTCGAACCCAGCCGCGGGGGACCTGCGATCGAGGAGTGCTTCTCGCGGCCGCCAAGGAGGCGGCGACCTCGCCCGGCGTGTATCTCATGAAGGACGAGGCCTCCGCGATTCTCTACATCGGCAAGGCCAAGAGCCTCCGAAACAGACTTACGAGCTACTTTCTGGCGGCCAGGCACGAGATCCCACGAATCGAGATGCTCGTGGGGCGCATCGACTTGTTTGACGTAATTCTGACGGAAACCGAAACCGAGGCGCTGATCCTCGAGGCCACGCTGATCAAGAAGCACAAGCCGCGGTTCAACGTGCGCCTGAAGGATGACAAGGCGTATCCCTACTTGAGAGTTCAGGCTGACGAGACGTTCGCGCGGGTGGAATGGACGCGACGCGTTCAACGCGACGGAGCGCGATACTTCGGACCCTTTCCTTCGGCCTGGTCAGCAAGGCAGGTGCTGCGCCTGCTCAACGAGACCTACCGCCTTCGCGACTGCAGCGACAACACCTTCAGGCACCGGAGCCGCCCTTGCATCCTTCATTCCATGGGCAGGTGCTCAGGTCCCTGTGTCGGGCTCATCGACGCGCGTGGTTATCGGGAGGCTCTCGACGGGGCGATGGCCGTGCTCGAGGGGAAGACGGATCGGATCGTCGCGGAGGTGCGACGAGGCATGGAGGACGCATCGGCCCGCCAGGAGTATGAGCGCGCGGCGGAGTATCGCGACCAGCTCAGGAACCTCGAGCTCGTCACGCAGACGCAGGTCGTGGATGAGGCGGGGCGGGACCGGAACCGCGACGTGATCGGTCTTGCGAGGGAGGGCGCTGACGCGCATGGGGCGCTGCTTGTGGTGAGAGGCGGAAGGCTGCTCGCGGTTCGGCATTTCCATTTTCAGAACCTGGACACCGGCCTACCGGACGCGGAGCTTTTACGGGACTTTCTCGTGCAGGCCTACCTCGGTGCTCGGCGGGACGAGCCGGGAGAGGACACCCTGGCCGAGCACCGCGTTCCTCCTCCGAGCGAGATCCTCTTGCCCCGGGCCCCGGATGACGTCGATGCGCTCGAGCGGGCGATCGGCGCGGGTTTGCGAGTCTCAGAGGAGGACGAGAAGGGGGGTCACGACCGGCAGCTCCTGAACGTCGCCTCCGCCAACGCGAGGCACGCGCTCGAGCAGGCGGGCCGTACCGGCGTCGGGCACGGCGCGCGCGCGCTCGAGGAGGTGCAGGACAAGCTCCACCTCCAGCGCCTTCCTCACCGAATCGAGTGCTACGACGTCTCGAACACCCAGGGGGGAGACCCGGTCGCCTCGCGCGTCGTGTTCGTGGCGGGGTCGCCCGACAAAAATCTCTATCGGCGTTACAAGATCAAGACCGTCGAAGGGCAGAACGACTTCGCCATGATGAGGGAGGTGCTGGATCGCCGCTTCCTGAGCGGCGGCGGCACGAGAGAGGAGCTGCCCGATCTCCTCGTGGTCGACGGAGGCAAGGGCCAGCTCTCACAGGCGGTGGCGATCCTCGAGGAGCTGGGCGTGCAGGGCGTGGGCGTCGCCGGCCTAGCCAAGGCGCGCACCGAGCGCGACTTCCGGGCGACCGAGGTGCGTTCGACGCTGGAGCGCGTCTTCATTCCGGGCCGCAAGAACCCGGTGCCGCTTCTTCCGCACACGGAAGCATACAAGCTGCTCACCCACGTGCGCGACGAGGCCCACCGCTTCGCCGTGAGCTACCACCGGCTGCTGCGCGGAAAGCGCACGGTGCCGTCGGAGTAGGGTGTCCCGAAAGAGAGCTCAGTTGCTGAGTTCCAGCTTTTCTAGCACTTTCTGTGTCATTCCCTCTTCGACTTTCACCTGGACGGTTTTCTCCATGCCCAAGACCTTGTTGATGAGCTGGAACTTGTAGCTTCCGATCGCAACCTTTTCGTTTTCCAGGGGAGAGCCCCTGCCCAGGTTCCGGCCGTTCACCAGGATCAGATCCGCGTTCGGAGTCGTGCGAAGAGTGAGATATCCGAATTTCTCGGGCTCCAGCTGGACCTCCATCGGCCAGTCCCTGCGGCCTTTGACCTCGGACGATGGAAGGATGAACTTTCGGCGAAAGGTCTTGTATCCCTGCCGTTCGGCGACCAGTTGGATGGGGGTGTCCAGGGGAACGGCGACCGCGGGTTGCTCCAGGTCGAGGATGCTTTCGTTGACGGTCACTCTGGCCTCGCCTTCCGGCACGACCCGGACCCTCAGCAGGACACTTGCGTCTGATCCTCTCTGGGCGTCACTCGGGCCGAGCGACGCCGGGGCCCGGTCTCCCGCAAACGACACCTGGACGCTCTTGCTGTCCAGCTTGCGCAGGGTGAATTCCTGCTCGGCTGTCCCGGCCGGACCGCTTAACTTGACTTGAAGGGAGGATCCGGTCGGCAGCTCCTGGATCGAGGCAAGCAGCGCACCGCC
>CAYJTX010000098.1:0-9718 GCA_964372615.1 uncultured Bacteriovoracaceae bacterium
GGCGACGCCGGGACCCATCGACTCCAGGAGCCGGCTGATGTCGTCGTAATAAACCGTGACCGGACCGACCCGCGCGCCTTCGTCCGAGCGTCCGAGGATTCGGAACTTTCGGTTTGCACGCGAGCTTGACGGCTCGACCCACTCGCCCCGGTCGCCCACCGGGTAGCGGATGATGGGCATCAGTGTGCGGGTGAGGCTCGTGATCACCAGCCGGCCGGCGCGTCCGGGCTCTTCCAAAGGCCGTCCGGATACCTCGTCCAGAATCTCGAGCACGGTCTCCTCGGCGAAGACTCGATGCTCTCCCGAGGCGCAGTCGGGGGTCGGATATCCCAGCAGGCCCCCGTCGACGCTCGCGTAGCCGATCGAGCGGGAGCGGATGCCCGGAAAGACTCGCTCCAGCCTGGCTCGCTGGTCGTCATAGAGGCTCTCGCCTCCGAAGAGCGCGAGACGCGGCTGAGGCCGCGCTTCGGGAGCGATCCGTTCAGCCGCGTCCGCAAGCGCGAGAAGCGTGGTGGGAACGCCTGCGATGGCCGTGGCTCCGAGCTCCGAGAGAAGTTTGAGGATCGCGGTGGGAGCCGTGGCGCCGCCGATCGGAAGCAGGACGACCGGTACCGGGGAGCGAAGGAGCGAATCCTGGATGAAGAGGAACGAAGCGTAAAGCTCGCCGGAATAAAAGAGGTTCGCGATCCGCTCTCCGGGCGCGAGCTCACCGGCGGCGATGCCGCGACCGAAGGCGGTGACGAACGCGTTCCATTCCTCGGCCGTGTAGAAGGAGAACTTCGGGCTCCCCGTGGTTCCCCCGCTCTTGAAGACGATAGCGTCGGTGAGCGAGCCCGTGAGGAGGCGATTGCCCTCGATCGTGTTCGCCGCCCAGAAGCGCCCCTGGTCGATGACCGGCAGGGATTCCAGCCCGTTCCAGCCACCGGGGAGGGACTCATAGAGCGCCCGATAGAAGGGTGAGCGCTCCCGGGCCAGCCGGACGATTTCGGCGAGGGAGCGGATCATCGCATGCTCCCCGAAGGGCGCCGATCGATCACGCGCCTGAGCTTGCCGCTGCCGGGGGTGAGCTCCATCGCGGTCGGGCTCGCTCGAACGACTCGCAGCTCGAGGAGTCGGTCGTCCTGGACCGCCTCGCGCAGGTCCTCGTAGCGCGACAGAAGAGTCTGAGCGAAGCCGGCAGGGTCTGAGCAGACCCGAACCTCCACGCATTCTACGGACGCGCCCGGTTCCAGCACGATCTGCAGCTCCTGGGAGTAGCCCTGGGAATCCAGTAGAATCGCCTCTATTTTCGAGTAGCTCAGGAAAGTCGCGCCGATTCGGAACGCGTCGCCCTGCCGACCGAGAAGCTCGAACCGGGGAGAGGCGCGGCCGCAGGGGCAGGGTCCGGGAATCCAGCGACCGACGTCACCGATCTCGTAGCGTTCCAGAAGCTGTCCCGCTCGAGCGATCGACGTGAAGACGAGGCGTCCGACTTCTCCGGCTTCGGCCGGTCGGTCGGCGTCGAGCGCGACGAGCTCCAGCGCCTGCAGCCGGTCGTGAAGATGATGAATCGATCCATTGCAGTGCGCGCACTGGAAAACCAAGGGGCCGGCGTCCACACTGCCGTAGGTCGCCGATCGAATGAGGTCGATGCCGAAGCGATCTCGAAGGCGTGTCTGGTGCCCTTCCCCGAGCTGCTCGCCGCCGTAGAAGATATTCCGTACCCCGGCCCCCGCGAGCGTGGAGGCTTGCTCCTCGAAGAGCCGCAGGAGGTAGGACGGCATTCCGAGAAGCGTGTTGACACGATAATCGACGATCGCCTTGGCCACCGCGGCGAGGTCGCCGTGGGCCGACATCGGGAACTGCGTCGCTCGAAGGTGCTCGAGGATCGTAAAGAAGCTCAGAAAGCCGCCGTAGAGGCCACCGCCGAAAAAAAGATTCATGCAACGGTCCCGGGTCGGATCGAGTCCGGCCGCGACCAACCCTTCGGCCGCGTACGCCATCTGGAGGTGGTAGTCGTCGTAGGTAAACACTGAGAGCTTGGGCTCGCCGGAAGTTCCGCCGCTCTTGAAATGGAGCTGAGCATGCCGGTCCTCGACCTTGCGCCCCTGGAAGCCCTTCTTGTCGAGGACAGGGACTGAAGAAATCGTGCCCACGCCTGCCTGCGAGGGCCGAAGGTCGTCAAGCGCCGAGATGTCGGCCAAGGAACGATCGAGCTGGGCGTCAACGCGCCGGCAGTAGCGCTGAAGGGCGTAGACGCCGTCGTGAGGTTCCCCGACGTAGCTGCCCAGCATGGCGCCTGGTCGGGTCACGCGCAGGACTCCGGCGCGAAAGAGTCGCTCGGAAATGTCGGCGACCTCCGTTCGGCCGCAGGCGAGGCCCGCGGTCTGAAGGTACGAGCGAAGGGGTCGAAGGGTCTCGGCGATCCGGGCACGGGGGAGGGGCTTCACCCACGCAGTGCGGAACAGCGGCGATGCCTGGAGGCCCGGCCTCGGATCGACCAGGAGGCGCCAAGCGCCGTCCTTCGCCGCGATCACGCGGCTGCCGCGCCCGAGCGCTTCCTCGACCCTGGCGACCTCGGTCACGTGAGTGATCTCGGCGGCCTCGCGGTCTCCGGGCGCGATGCGGTCGATCGCGGGAGAGACTCGGGTGAGAGCCTCCGCGAGTCGGTTCGCGAAGGCGTCGAGTACACTCAGGTCGTCCGTCTCGGCGTACACACACTGGGGGCTCGAGCACGCCTGCTGCTCCGCCTCGCAGACGGAACGGGCCACGGACTCGATGGCCGTCGCGTCGCTGAGAGAGGCTTCCGCCACGTAAGCGAACGAGATCTTCGGTCCCCACTCGACGAACCGAGCCTGCGACGGCGCGAGCTTGCGAACCGCCGAGAGCGCCTCTTCACCACCCCAGGCGGCAACACCGTCGGCGGCGCGAAGAATCGTTTGAAGCAATACGGCTCGTTTCGAGGAGACTCGGGCCGCGATGACATGGCGGGCGACGCGACCCGTGGGATCCTCAGCCGCGAGAGCGGAGAGGAGCGCGAGCGGGAACTCGGTATCGTCTCCGCTCGCCTTGAGCAGGCAGACGTTTCCGGCGAGCAGACCTTCGACGACGCTCAGCGCCCCGACCGTCAGCGCGTTCGTGGGGGCGACGTGAACGAGGAGGCCGAGCGGTGCCCAGGCCTCGAAGGCGTCGTCGTCGCGCACGCGGACCAGGCGGAACGGATCCGGCGATCCCAGCTCGCGTCGGAGCTTTCGTTCGAGGCACTCGCGTTTGAGAAACTCGGCGATGCCGTCGATCGATGACTTGATTTCGGTTTCGGAAAAGCAGCCGGCGGCTCGTGCGAGGGACGTAAGCTCGGAACGAAGGCCCGCTTCCTGTGCGAGCCTTCGCGAGAGTTGATCGCAGGCTCGAAGCAGTACGGGCGTCGGCAGGCCATCCTCGAGGGCGGCCGCCGCATCGGCGGAGAGGCGCTCGACGCGGGCTTCCAGGGCCGCGTCTTCGATCCAGTGTCCTTGCCAGAGATGGCGAGGCATCAGGAGGCTCCCTTGAGGAGCTCAGAAGCCGCCATCGCGCAGCTCTTGTTCCTGGAGACGCCCGCCCGCCCGAGGACTTCGAAGTAGGGAGACTGGATTCCGCAGCCGCAGGCGTCTCCGGGTTTCAGGACCGCGAGATCGCCCATCATCACGCTGTGGGCCGGTACGGAGGTGATGTAGGGAGAAACGAACTGCAGGAAGCCCGGGTGATCGAAGCCCAGCGCCTCGAGGGTCCGCACGTCGCGGATGAAGACGCGCGACCAGACGGGAACGTGGAAGCGGTGTCGCAGGCACTCGATGTAAGGGATGCAGTGCTCGACCGAGCCGAAGCCGTCGCGCAGGCGGGAATCCGGTATTCCCAGCTGCTCCGCGACGCGCGCATACAGCTCCGACTTGGGGATCGCCAGGTCGGCCTGCCCCTTCCAGCCGCCTCCCAAAAACACGAGCGAGCGTTCCGATAGCCGGAGGGGCGGAAGGCGCAGCCCCCGCATTCGCTCGAGGGTGAACTGGAGGAAGGCCGGAAAGCCGAAGATGCGGACGGGAGCCCCCTCGGAGGCGAAGCGCTGAAGCGCGCGGATGCAGCCAAGCAAATCGAACTCGTGTCCACCCTTTCCGTCGAGCTTCAGCGCGAGCTCCACCGACCGGATCGGCGCGTACTTGCAGAGAAAACCGTCGGTGTAGGCGGTTCCGAGCCTGGAGTCGCTCTCGGTCTCGTAGGTGTAGAGGAGGTAGTTCGCGGGCTCCTCGCTCACCCAGCCGTTCAGGGCGAAGATCGAGTCCACCATGCGCTGAGCAGTGCGCAGCGACCACTCATCGAAGAACATCTGCGATTTCTGTCCGAGAGTTCCGGACGAAGTCAGATGGGCGAAGACCTTCGTGCGGGCGATCGAGAGCACCTCGTTGGCCTTGAAGAAGCCGGCGGGGACCATGGGAATGGACGCGCAGGACTCGATCGACTCGACTCTCGACGGGGAGAAGCCGCGGCGCCGCAGAAGCTCAGCGTAGAACGAGGAGCCCGCCTGGTGCCACGCGACGACCTCGCGCATCGCGGCGACGAAGAGCGCGTCGCGCTCGCTTGAGTGAGCATACGGGTCGTCGAGGAGGCAGAGGCGCGCGACGGCTTTCAGCTCAGTCGTAATCACTGAGCACCTCCAGGGTGTCGAGGTGCATCCTCTTCCAAAGGTCGACGTACTGGTCGACGTAGGGCTTGAAGGCCTTTGCGACCGCCATGCCCCGGAAGTTGAGCGGTTCCATAGTGCGGGTCATGAGGACGAAATCACCGACCTTGCCGCCGACCTCGGTCATCGCCGGATAGATGGCCGAGGGGAGGAACTGGGCGTCGAGGAGCGACTCGAGCGACTGGGAATGCTCGGTGCCGATGAGGGTCTCGATGTACGAAACTCCGTGGTCACGGGCATTGACGAGAAGCCCCTCGAGGCGGCCCGCGAGGGAGTGAAAGGGCTGGGTCAGCGCGACGATCGTGCAGTAGCGATCGGGCTTGCTGAGATACGCGAAGATCTCGACCTCGCCGCCTCTCGAAGCCCAGATCAGGTTCGGCGTGTGAAAGGGATAGAAGCGATCGTAGGGGTCGGTGAAGGTCTCGAGAAAGCGTCGATGCACGTAGTCCGGGGCGAAGATCATCTCGAACTCGAGCGGCTGGCGAGGGCTGCCGGCGGCTTTTCGCGCGGGAACCGCCTCCGGCAGCCACGGTGCTCCCACCACCTGGTTCACGATGGAGTAGATGGGCAGCAGCTTCTCGGGTACGCGGGCGACGGGCTCCCGGCGGGCGAGGACGCCTTCCCTGAATTTCGCGAAGAGTGTCAGGGTCTCGTAGTCGTCGAGGCGATGGGCGTTCGGAAAAATTCCCAGGGGATGGAACGCATCTCGAAAAAAGATGAGCTGAGGGCTTACGGAAATCGTTCGAGTCGTGGTGTAGACGGAGTTGATCGGCCCGGAGGGTCCGAGCAGCTCGGCAGTGCCTCGGGCAACGAGGGAGTTGGCGATCCCGCGCTTGCGGTACTCGGGGTGCACGACGAGCCCCAGGATCTTCCCGATGCGGCTGAGCCGGTCGGTTTCGAAGAGCACCGAACCCACGAGCTTTTCGCGGACCCCGTCCCGCATGACGAGCCAGAGATTGTCGGGAGCCGAGATGGCGTCGGCCATGGCCTTCGGGTCCGTTCCCACCTGGATCGGATAGCTGTTTCCGTAGACGATGAAGTACAGCTTGAGGAGCTCGTCGATGTCGGTGAGTTGCGCGGTGTCGATGCGAAGCGAGCCCATTGAAAGCCTACTAGGGGAGCGCGACCGCCGCGGGCAGGCGGCCGGTTTCCCCGCCCGGGCCCTGCTGGCCGAAGGTGTTATTGCCCCAGCAGAGAAGCACGCCCGCGCTATTGATGGCGCAGGTATGGGCCGTTCCCGCCGAAAGGTGCGTAAACGTAAGCGTGGCGACGCCTTCGGGGGCCTGGGGCTCGAAGCTCGCCTGCCCCTGGCTCGTTCCGAGCTGGGAGTAGACGTTGTTGCCCCAGCAGCGGATCTTGCCCTGCGCGTTGAGCTCGCAGCTATGCGCACTTCCCAAGGAGAGCCGGCTGGCACTCGAGATCCCGTCTACGGTCGTGGCCAGCTCGCACGCGGAGCCGCTGCAAGCTTGCTGGGTCGAGACGGTGCTCACTTGATAGGACGAGTTCAGGCCCCAACAGACGACGTCACCCGAGACGCGCGCGCAGGTGTGAAAGCCACCGGCGCCGACCTCGTTGACGAAGCCGAGTGCGGGGACCTGGACTGGGTCCCAGCTGTACGGCACGGAAGTCACGCCCAGTTGCCGATAGTCGTTGTTCCCGAAGCAGAAGACTCTCTGGGTCGATCCGACGGCGCAGGCGTGGTTGCCGCCGGCCGAGATGCCGGTCACCGGCTCCGAGCCCGGCAGCAGGACCCGAGTCGGCTCGGAGGTCGAGAGCGGGTAGCCGATGCCGAAGTCGATTGTTTGATAGGTGACCGAGAACCCGGATACGACGGGAAGACTGATCTTGAGGGTGTTTCCGTACTGCTTGCCCCAGCAAAAAAGCGCGCTTGCCGCGGTTCGCGCGCAGGTGAACTGATTCCCGGCGACGAGGTGCGAGACATTTCCGAAGTTCGGGAGCAGGACTGGCGACAGACTCTTCGGTTCACCGGCTACGGTGTAGCCCTCGACCCCGAGCTGGCCGAACTTGTTCGAGCCCCAGCACGCGACGCGGCCGTTGGTGAACGAGAGACAAGAGTGATCGGTGCCCAGGGCGAGCTGCTTGGGTGCGCCGTGGATCTTCACGAGGTCGCTGATGCCCGAGACCGATCGGGGAGTCGTGCTGTTCTGCTGGCTACCGTCGCCGAGCTGTCCGAATGAGTTACTGCCGAAACAGAGGATGTCGTCGGCCGAGGTCCTCGCGCAGGTGTGGAGGTGTCCGGCGTCGACGCCGGTGACGGTCGCGACGGGTGGCGTGGGGATCGGCGAGGGCGAAGGCGACGGACTGGGACGAGTCGCGTTGGAGCCGCCCGAGGTGGATCCTGACTCGCTCAGCGGCGCGCGATTTGCGCGACCTCCTCCTACTACGGCGCTGAGGTCGCGGACCGCGTTTCCGGAGCAGGCGCTCAGGAGCGCTGCCGTCGAGAGACCGGCAAGAACGTGGCTGAATCGGGTACTTCCGTAGGCTTTGGGCATCAAGGTTCTCCGTGGAAAGTAATGAGATAGAGCAAACCGCGTTCCAAATGAGGTCCACTCGCTCCGGGAGGAGTTTCAGGAAGTTAGGGGGTGTTTGGGTGACTGAGTCATGGGCGTGTCGGCGGGGACGCATTCCCAGCTGTTCGACAGTTGTAAGAGTTACGTCTGAGCGGGGCAGGCTAGAGATGCGATAGCATGGGCGCCATGAGTGCATTCCAGTTCCGAGCCGCCCTGCTTGCGATCGTCGCGTTCGACTCCCCCGAGCTCTTTGCCTGCGGCCATCAGTCGCCCAACCCGCATTTTCTCTCCGCTCAGGCCCGAATGCCGACACTCCTGTCTTCGCGGGTGGCCGACCGGGCCGCTCTCGAAAAGGAATGGTCGGAGCTGCAGGCGGAACAGCGGCGACTCTGGGACATGGCCGGTCGGATCGACGAGCCATGCCTTCGGGGAGCGATCTCACCTGAGCTTCCCGGTTACCTGCGCGATCTCGGGATCTGGGAGCAGCGACTTCGACGACTTCTCGAGACGATCGATTGGGCTCCGGGAAAGGAACCTCACGACCCCGGCCCCGGTTCTATTCCACCCTCGCGGAGCGGGCAGGGCGTCGATGAGGTGCAGTTCGGCAGGTCGCGCGGTTCGTCGCGGAAACTCGCGCCTTCTCCGGTGCCGCCCCCGATACCCTCGCCGACGGTTTCGCCTGACGGCGAGCCGCCTCCCGGGCTGCTCTAGGCGCCTACTGCGTCACACTTGCGCGTCCAAGATTTCATAAGACCCTGTAGGATTTCTACGTGCGCCCCGCGGCATTTCCGCGCTTCGAGCGCCGATTGTTCATCCTCTGAGAAATTCCGGAAAAATCTTTCGCCCCCTCTTTCCAGTTCTTGATTCGTGCCTTTTAATTTCGAATCGGTGCGGCTCTGTGTGTGAGGGCAGCACCCCGGTCGGAATCACCGAACGATAAGAAGGGGGGAACCTAAGTGACCCAGGGAAACTTGAGGGTACGGGGTTTTGTGGCGGTGGGCATGATCGCGGCGAGCATGGGCTTGGCCGCGGGGGACGCGTACGCGGGATCGCTGCTCCGGCTGAAAAAGGGGACAGTGGGCGTGGCGGATCCGGAGACGCGGAAGGCTCTTGCGCTCGAGCCGGTGGCGCGCGCGGAAGAGGCGACCTACGTGCTGCAGTTTCGCGGCGCGATCACTCAGCAGGATCGAAATGAGCTCGAGGGTCGCGGGGTGAAGGTGACCGCCTACCTTCCGGACGACGCGCTCATTCTCCACGGGACCGCGCTGGAAATCGTCTTGGCCCGCCTGGCGCTTGGAGAGCGGATTCAGGGGCTGGTGCCTTATGAGCCTTCCTGGCGCGCGAGCGACGAAGCGATGGAAGAGGACGGGCGCAAAGAGACGTCATCCGCGACTTACTCGGTCTCGGTACTCGACGCGCGGCTGACGAGCGCGGTCGCCTCCGAGGCGAGAAGGACTCCGGGCGTCAACTCGGTGAACATTGACGGCCGCGACCTCGTTGTTCAGGCTGCCCGCGGAACGCTTGCGCGCCTGATCCGGATCGAAGGGGTCGAGTGGATCGAGCCCGTGCCGGTCATGGTGACGTTTGATCTTCCAGTTGAAGGGGCTGACAAAGACGAGCCGCCGACTCCGCCCGAGCTGACGGGCCATGAGTCGGGTACGCGCCTCATGAAGTTCGAGGCCGCCTGGGCCCGCGGACTCCGCGGCGAGGGCCAGGTGGTCGCGGTGGGCGACACGGGCCTGGATCGCGGTGACGCGAGCAACCAGCACGCGGATTTCTCGGGTGTGTTTCACCTGGGGATCCCGCTCGGAATGGGATCGACGAGCTGGGCGGATCCCCATGGCCACGGAACGCACGTTTCGGGCTCGGTCGTCGGCACGGGCTCGGTGTCGGCGGGCCGGCTGCGCGGTGGCGCTCACGAGGCGAAGCTGATCATGGCGGGCCTGTGGAGCCCGCTGCTCAATAATCTCGCGCCCGGGAGCGACTTCAATCGCATCTTCGGAGCGCCTTACCGCGAAGGAGCGCGGATCCACTCCAACTCCTGGGGTAACCCGAGAAACCTCGGGCAGTACGACGCGGTCGCCTCCCGGGTGGACGAGTACCTCTGGAATAATCCGGAGATGCTCGTGCTCTTCGCCGCCGGCAACAGCGGCCAGGACCTGGATCGCGACGGGAGGATCGACGAGAGCTCGGTCGCGTCACCCGGGACGGCGAAGAACGTCCTCACCGTCGGAGCTTCCGAGAATAGGGTCGAGGTGGGCGGCATTCAGAAGACCCACGCCGAGCTTCGCGACGGCGAGAAGAAGTGGGGTGTCGAGCCGATTCGGAGCGATCGCCTTTCTGATGACGAGAACGGCATCGCCGCGTTCAGCTCTCGCGGACCCACGGCCGACGGCCGGATGAAGCCGGACATCGTCGCTCCCGGGACGAACATCATCAGTACGCGTTCGAGGCACGAGAAGGCCGGCCTGCTCTGGGGGGCCTACAATGCCGACTA
>CAYJTX010000099.1:0-9698 GCA_964372615.1 uncultured Bacteriovoracaceae bacterium
GCGGGGGCAAGGTCGAGCCTCGGCCCAGGCCCTCGGGTGAGGGCGCCGAAGAGGCGCAGTGCACGGAGTCCCTTCTGGACCGGCAGCTCTCCCGCTTCGCGCGCGCCGAGGAGGTGAAAGGCTCCGGGGGAGCCATGAAGCGCTCCGCGGTCTTTGACATCGTGTTTCCGGCGGATCGCGATCAGTTCCGGGCGCTCAACGGCATGGCCATCCTGGGCGTTCGGCTCCTGAGCACGTACAAGAGCGATTTCCCGGTCCACAGCGTCGTTTTCGTGCCCGACGGAGATCGCAAGACGGCGGTCGTGCGCCTGCCCGTGGCGGCCAGGAAGGTTTCGGCCGAGGACCGGCGGCTCGCGAAGGAAGACGTTATCGCGCGCAAGTTCGGGGATTTCGGAGAGGAAATCTACGTGCTCATCCCGATCGAGTTTCTCGTCGCCAAGGGCGAGGTCACGGTGCGCCTGGACACGGGCTTCACGATTCTCACGCTGACGAAGCTCCCGATTCGAATCAGCCTGCCCTTTCTCGGTGATGGACCCATCCCCAGCCCAGACTCCAAGGCCCGTCCGGATGAGAGGTTGATCACGGCGCTCCTGAGGCGGTATTATTGTATCAAGGGCTGAGCGTAAGCAGGCTTTGCCTGCGGGGTTCTCAAGGGAGCGGTGACGAATGAGACATCTCAGGGGGTTGAGCAGTTGCGGGGTGGTGCTGGCGCTCGGGCTGTCGGCGGAAGCCGCTCCGCCCCGGCCGGGAATGCCCCCCGTCCGCGGCCAGAGCCAGGCCGCGGAGGTCGGTGGGCCGCCGTGTGCCCAGGTCGCCGGAGTCTGGATCGCCCAGGACTGGCCCGAGATCCTTACGATCACCGCCGACTGCAAGGGGGTGAACAACATCTGCGGCATCGAGGCGGAGGTGGACCCTTCGGGCATTAAGCCCGGGACACGCACGGGGCGTGTCATGCTTCACGTGAACAAGGTGAAAGACCCGTCCTGCCCGAAGGCTCCCATGACGGTGGGGTGCAACTTCAACGCAATCGATAATACGACCGTGTCCATTCAGTGCGATGGTCGGCCGAAGAGCGTCTTCACCAAGGCCGAGTGAGGCGGATACTCCTCGGTGTTCTCGCCTGCGCGCTCGGGACGATACCAGTGGCACTGATCCCGTACGGGGAGCCCTACTCCTGGGCCATCTGGTTCGGCCTCGCTCCCTGGGTCGCGGTCACGGACCGCTCGCGCTCCTCGCTCGGAGTCGTCTGGTTCGCGCTCTTCTGCTCGGCGGTGTTCTCGTTCCAGCTCGTTCATGAGGTCGTGCCGACGCTCCATGCCTTTTTCGGAAAGTCGCACCCGATCTCCTGGTTCTTCATCTTTTTTTACGCGCCTCTCTCCCAGCTGCAGCTCATCATCGTCGGGCTCTTTCGACGCTGGACGCGGCCCCTTCTCTCGCCGACTCCCCACTTCCTGGCTACGGCCCTGCTCTATTCGGGAGTGGACTGGCTCCTGCCGAAGATCACGCGGGACACGCTGGGCTCGGCCCTGATTCACCATCCCTACTTTTCCCAGGCCGCCGACCTGGGAGGAGTGCATCTGCTCACTTTCGTCCTGGTGTGCTCGAACCTGGCGGTGTGGGAGGCGGTCTATGCCGCCTCTACGCGCGGGCCCTGGCGACTGCCGATTCGGCATGGGGCGATCGCGCTTTCGCTTCTGGCCCTGACTCTCGGTTACGGAGCCTGGAGGCTCCATGGGAACTGGGGCGGTCCCATTCTCGGAAACCTCCGAGTCGCGATCGTTCAGCCCGGCCACTCGCGGGCGCAGCTCCAGGCGGCTGAAAGCGGAGTGGACGCGGCCGTCGACACCGTGCTCGACGACTACCTTCGGCTCTCGGAAGAGGCGCTCGCCCAAGGCCGACGCGCGGATTTACTCGTCTGGCCCGAGGGCGCGTACCCGACGACCTTTCTCGTCCCGAAGACCCGCGCGGAGGAAGCGAGGGCGATCCGTCTCGAGACCTGGCTCGAAAAGCGGGGCATCCAGCTCTTTTTCGGTGCCCAGGATGAGGGCGACGCGCGCAAGCAGAACGTCGCGCTCCTTCACGGGCCGGAGACCGACGACCTTCAGCTCTACAGCAAGGGGATACTCTTCCCGTTCGGCGAGTACCTTCCAGGGGTTCCGATCGACTCGCCCCTCCTGGATGAGCTGCCGAACATCTCGGGGCTCGAGGCGGGCTCCGGCGCGAAGATCCTGAACGTGAGGGCCCCCTGGGGCAAGGTGCCGATCAACCCGATCATCTGCTACGAATCCCTCTTCCCGGAGTACCACCGGGCCGGCGTGCTCAAGGGAAGTCAGCTCATCCTGAACATCACGAACGACTCGTGGTTCGGGACGGGGCTGGGTCCGCAGATACACCTCGAGGGGGCGCGGTATCGAAGCATCGAGACCCGGTTGCCCCAGATTCGGGCGGCGCTCACCGGAGTGTCGGCGGTGATTGACTCGCGCGGGCGGGTGGTCACCTCCATTCCGGTAGGCGCGCGCGGATTTCGCGTCGTGGACGTTCCGATCGAGGGCCCGGCCTGGACTCTCTTCAGGGCCTGGGGCGAGTGGTTCGCGCCGACCGCGCTGCTCCTCACGCTGGGTTGCGTGGGAGTGATCGCCTGCCGCCGTTATCTCGGTTGGGCGGAGCCGAGGAGTGGCTGAACGGCGGCACCTCCTGGCTCTCGGCCTGATCCTGTGTCTCTTCGCCGGATTCTTCCTCCTGGTGCTCCAGGGCCTTTCCCCCGTCGCAGGCGACGAAAGCCACTACTTCGCGATGGCGCGGGAATGGGCCTCCGGGCGCTGGCCTTACCGGGATTTTTTCCATGCCCATCCGCCCCTGCATCTCCTGCCCCTGGCGCTCGTCGATCGGGTTTTCGGGCCCTCCCTCCTGGCGATGAAGCTCGTGTCTCCGGTGGCGGTAGCCGCCAGCGCCCTTCTTCTGGGCGCCCTCGCGCGAACCACGCTGGGACTGGGAGGGGCCGTGATTTCGGTCGCCCTCTATCTCTTCAGCTCCGGGGCGCTCAACGCGACGACGATGGCCAATGGATCGGAGCTTGCGACGTTCTGGGCGCTGCTCGGCGTTTTCTTGTCTCTGCGCGGTTCGCGATGGGCGGCCGGGGTGGCCCTGGCGGCGTCCACAGGGACGGCCCTCTATGCGCTGGGAATTGTCCTCCCGTGGCTGTTGATGGGCGCGTTTCGAGACTCCTCCGGACGAAAACGCCTACTCGCCTACAGTCTGGCTTCCGTCGCTGTCTACCTGCCGTTTCTCCTCGTGGCCCCCTGGGCCGTTCTGGATCAGGTGGTCCTCTACCACCTCGACAAGCCGCGGATCGGGGGCGGCTGGGTCGTCTGGCCTGAAGTCTTCTTTCATGCCCACCTCTGGGTCGGCGCCGCCGTCGCCCCCTTCGTCTCGAGGTGGGCCTGGCTGGCGTTGCCCATGATCGTCGGCGTGACTCTTCAGTGCACGGCTCTTCGACAGCTCGCTCCTTATTATTTCTATCCGGCGCTTCCGTTCCTCGCCTTCGCGTCCGCCGCAGCCGTGGTCGGTACCGGGTCTCTGTTCGCGCGGGCGAAGTGGCCCGCGTTGGCAGCGCTGGGCGCGCTCTGCCTTTGGCTCCCTCTCGAAAGCTGGACTTTTCGACAGGCATTCCCCGAAACCTCCGACATGACCTACGAGTGGGTCGATCCCCCGGTCTATCCATGGCTTGGCGCGATCACTCAGGCGCTCTTCTGGCGATCCAGCCGCCTGGAGGGCGAGATCCACCCGGCGTTTCGTTACTATCTCTGGCGCACGACTCGGCGCTTCTCGACCCTCGGCGAAGTGGCCGAGTTCGTCCGGCAGGGATCGACTCCCGACGAGACTCTCGTGGGCCATCCCGACGTCGTGGCGCAGGTTTCCCTCGCGAGCGGGCGCCGGGTTTCGGGAGGGTTGATCGACGTGAGCTCCAACCGGTGGAGCGCCGGTCGACTGGACGAGCATACGTTCTGGAGGCGGGTCTGCTCCGATCACCCCCGCTTCCTCGTGGTGCGAGATGGAGGCATACTGCCGCCCAGCGATCACTTCACCACGGAATGGGCCGCACAGGACCGAGTCGCGAGGCGATTTTTTCGCCCGGTAAAGAGGTTTCGCGAGACTCATCTGCATTACGGCCGCCCGCTCGAGATCTCTATTTACGAGGTTTCGCGGGGTGGATGCGACGCCCCACCTCCCTGACGCGCTGCCGATGCTCTTCCGGGTTGCTACCCTCTCGCCAGTACGATTAGAACCAATCGGAAGGGGGGATGGATGCGCCGTTTTCAGGACACCGAATGGGCCCTGATCCTGGGGGGCTCCAGCGGCTTCGGCTTGGCCACGGCCACGAAGCTCGCGGAGGAAGGCATGAGCGTTCTCGTCGTCCACCGGGACCGGCGGGGAGCGCTGGAGCGGATCGAGGCCGCGTTCGCCGCGATTCGTGCCTTTGCTCGCGGATTCGCCAGCCTGAACGTCGATGCGCTCAGCGCCGAGGGCATGGCGACCGTGGTTTCCTGCCTGCGCGAGAAGATGGGCCCGGAGGGCCGGGTCCGCGCGCTCCTGCACTCCATCGCCTACGGGAACCTGAGGCCGCTCGTGGCCCAGGGCCGAGGCGCGCTCGAGGCGGAAGATTTTGCGCGCACCGTGCACGCCATGGGGACGAGCTTCGTGGATTGGGTGCAGAAGCTGCACAGCGAGGGCCTCTTCGCTCCCGACGCCCGGGTCTTCGGGCTGACGAGCGAGGGAAATACCGTGGCCTGGGAGGGTTATGCCGCCGTGGGCGCGGCGAAGGCGGCGCTGGAGTCCGTCGCCCGGGCGATCGCGGTCGAATTCGCTCCGCACGGTGTCCGAGCCAACATCATCCAGGCGGGCGTGACGGATACGCCCGCCCTCCGGCTGATCCCGGGCGCCGAGCGCCTCCTGGAGGTGTCGCGTCGCCGGAATCCGTTCGGAAGGCTGACCCGGCCGGAGGACGTGGCGGGCGTCATAAGCCTCCTCTGCCGCGACGAGGCTTCGTGGGTGAACGGCGCGCTGATTCGGGTCGACGGGGGCGAGCATGTTTCAGCTCCGTTCTGAATTATGAGGATGAGGTACGCGGAATTTCTCGAACGCAGCCATTTCAATCTGGAGGAGCTGCTGGCCTGCGCCCACGGGACCTTGATCGAGGATCCCCCGGCGGGTGGCGCGGCCATGCTTCCCGCACCGCCCATGCTCATGTTCGACCGGATCACGGAAATCTCCCATCGCGCTCACCAGGGCAGGATCGTCGCCGAGCAGGACGTCCGCCTCGACGCCTGGTACTTCCAGTGCCATTTTCGCCACGATCCCGTTCAGCCGGGTTGCCTGGGGGTCGATGCGATCTGGCAGCTCATCGGTTTTTACCTCGGCTCGCGGGGGGGAAAGGGGCCGGGCCGAGCGCTGGGCGTCAAGGAGATCGAGTTCTTCGGGCAGATCCGCCCGCGCGACAAGCTCGTGCGCTATGAGGTGGATATCCGGCGCTACTCCGAGCTTCCTTCGAGCGGAGTTTGCGTGGCGATCGGATCGGCCGTGGTCTCGGTGGACGGCGATCCGATCTACACGATCAAGGACGCCAAGGTCGGGATGTTCGCGGGAATCCTGTACCCGGATTACCCCTGGGCCTCCGCCAACAGCAAGGGTGGGAGGCTGATCCGATGAAGATCGCGGTCGTCACGGGGGGCGCGACGGGAATCGGGGCGGCCTGCTGCCTCGAGCTCGCCCGCGCCGGCTACTCGGTCGGAATCCACTTTCGTTCCAGCCGGGCGGAGGCCGAGGCGCTTCGGCTGGAGCTTCCCCAGTCGTTCCTGCTCGAGGCCGATCTGGAGCGGCCCGAGGAGATCGAAGCCGTCTACGAGGATCTGAAGAGCCGGGGGGGGCTCGAGGTTCTCGTGAACAACGCGGGCGCGCTGGTCGATGGGCCCTACGTCACTGCGAAGCTCGAGGATCTCGACCGGATGGTCGCGACGAACCTGCGCGCGCCCTGGCTGCTGACCAAGCGCCTGACCCGCCTGATGATTCGCCAGCGCCGGGGGCGCGTGATCAATATCTCGAGCGTGGTCGGCAGCGCGGGGGGGCCCGGCCTTGTTTCCTACTCCATGACGAAGGCCGCGCTCGACGCGTTCACGCGAGGACTTGCCGTCGAGCTCGCCGATTACGGAATCCTGGTCAACTCGGTCGCTCCCGGCTTCATCGACACGAGGATGACCCGGGGCCTGCCGGCGGTGGCGCGGGAGCGCATTCTCGCGCGCGTTCCGCTGGGACGGATGGGCAGGCCTGAGGAAGTCGCGGAGCTCGTGAGGTTCCTGGCGACCTCCGGCTCATACTGCACGGGCGCCGTCTTTCACGTGAACGGGGGTCTTTATGGCGGTTGAGTCGCGTCGTTTCACTCGCCAGGAGGTGCTCGAGCTCGTCCCCCAGCGCAAGCCCTTCCGGTTCATCGACGAGATCCTCGAGCTGGACGAGCAGCGGATCGTAGGCAGCTACACGTTTCGCGAAGACGAACCCTTTTATCAGGGGCACTTTCCCGGCTGGCCCGTCACGCCCGGGGTGATCCTCCTGGAAACCATGTGCCAGACCGGGATCGTGGCGCACGGGATTTTCCTCGCCGCGCTCGTGGTGTATGCTGACGAGCGCAGGACGGACTCGATCGCGGTCTTCACGGACGCCCAGCAGATCGAGTTCTTCAAGCCGGTTTTCCCGGGAACAAGGGTCCGGGTGGTATCAGAGAAAATTTTCGCGCGAATGGGGAAGCTGCGGTCGAAGATCCAGCTCTTCCTGCCCGACGGCACGGTTGCCGCGGAGGCGATCGCGTCGGGCCTGGGGGTGATTCGTCGTGAGTCGTGAAAGAGTCGTCGTGACCGGGATGGGAGTGATCGCGGCCAACGGCCACGGGCTGGACGCGTTCGAGGACGCGCTGAGGCGGGGTGTTTCAGGCATTCGGGTCATTCCAAAGCTCGTCGAGCTCGGCTTCGGGTGTCATCTGGCGGGAGTTCCCCAGGGGGTGGATGAGCTGAAGGCGCGCTACTTCACGCAGGAGGAGCTGTTCGCCATGAACAGCAGCATGATCTTCTCGTGCATCGCGGGGATCGACGCCTGGACCGATGCCGGCCTCGAGATTTCCGGCATGAACGGCCCGACCGACTGGGAGTCCGGCGCGATCATCGGATCCGGAACCGGCGGAACCGACAATCTGAGCGAGCTCGTCCGCAAGACCGACACCGGCCAGGTCCGCAGGCTCGGCAGCACCACGGTCGAGCAGACCATGGCGAGCTCGGTCAGCGCGCGGCTGGGCGGCTGCCTGGGCCTCGGGGGCCAGGTCACCACGAACAGCAGCGCCTGCTCGACCGGAACCGAGGCGATCGTCAATGCCTACTGGCAGGTGCGCGAGGGACGCGCCACGAGGATGCTCGCGGGCGGCTCCGAAAGCGCCTCCTACTATATTTGGGCAGGTTTCGACGCCATGCGGGTTCTCGCGAGGGACTCGAACCACGCCCCCGAACGGGCGTCGCGGCCGATGAGCGCTTCGGCGTCGGGCTTCGTGCCGTCGGCCGGGGCCGGGGTGCTGCTCCTGGAGTCGCTCTCGAGCGCCCGGAAGCGCGGTGCGCGGATTCACGGGGAGGTTCTGGCGGGCGCGGTCAACAGCGGGGGCCAGCGGGGAGGGGGGTCGATGACCGCCCCGAATTCGGAGGGCGTGGTTCGATGCATCCGGTCCGCCATTCTTACGGCGGATATTCAGCCCTCGGAGATCGACGCCATCAACGGGCACCTCACGGCGACGATGGCCGACCCGATCGAGGTGGCCAACTGGGCGCGGGCACTCGAGCGCGCTCCCGGTCGCCTGCCGTGGCTTCAGTCGACCAAGTCGCTGATCGGCCATTCGCTCGGGGGCGCCGGGGGAATCGAGTGCGTGGCCTCGGTGCTGCAGCTCTCGCGCGGATTTCTGCACGGCTCGAGCAACTGCGAGGACCTGCATCCGTCGCTCGAGCCCTACGCCGGGAACGTGCTACACGAAACGAGGAACCTCGACGTCCGCGTGATCGCCAAGGCGAGCTTCGGGTTCGGGGACGTCAACGCATGCGTGATTTTCAGGAGGTGGGAACCATGAATCCGACATTGGAACAGAAGCCTGCAGTGGAGCAGAAACCGGTAACCGCGCTACCCAAGGAGATCAAGCCGATGAACTATCCGGAGGCCTTCGCTACGGTGCTTCGGATCATCACACCGTTCGCGCGGAACGCGGAGGCGCTCAAGGCGACGTCGGACACGACCCGGATTCTCGAGGATCTTCAGGTCAACAGCGCGCGGCTCATCGATATCGTGCTCGCGGTCGAGGACGAGTTCGGGATCACGATCGACGACTCGATGGCCGATCAGGTCCGGACGCTCGGGGACGCGGCGCGGATGGTCGTCCAGCGGTCCGGGGGGACATGCTGAGCCGGTCCGATCTTCTGGCGCTTGAGCTGCAGCGCCGGCTCGCCCAGGCCGCGATGCCGGCGGTCGCTCTCGCACTGTTCGTGTGGCTGCGCTGGGTACGCGGGTATCGCTTCGGCGGGTCGAGCCAGGAGGCTCGCGTGCAGCTGAGCCTGCTGCGCCGGCAGTACCGGGCGATTCGAGCCGAGGCGCGCGGGCCGCTTGTGATCTGCGTGAACCATCTGACGCTCGTGGATTCGCTGATCGCGATCTGGGCCCTTGCCCCGGCCTGGCGGTATGTCGTGCGTCCCCGCGAGTTTCCCTGGAATCTTCCGGAGCGGCGGAATTTTTTCGAGCGTGGGTTGCTTCTGAAGATCGGCTGCATCCTGGTGAAGTGCCTGCCGGTGCGGCGAGGCGGGTCGCCCGAGGAGGAACGCCGGCTGCATGCTCGTATCCCCCTGCTCCTCAGGAAGGGCGAGTCCCTGATGATCTTCCCCGAGGGAGGTCGCAGCCGTGGCGGAAGAGTCGACCCCGGGGCCGTGTCCTACGCCGTTGGCTCCCTCCTTCAGCGGGTGCCGGAGGCGGCTGTGCTCTGTCTTTACCTCCGTGGAGAGGGACAGGAAACCTACGGAGACCTCCCCAAGCAGAGGGAAAAATTCAGGGCGCGCCTGCGACTGATCCGGCCTTCGACTGAGCTCGAAGGGCTGCGCGGGGCCCGTGAGCTCTCGCGTCAGGTGGCGAGGGGCCTCGAGGCGCTCGAGCGGGAACACTTCTCGGATGCGACCCGGGCTGGGTAACGACGTCGTCGATCTCGACGAGCTGGGAGCGGCGGGCAAGGAGAGGGACCGGCGCTTTCTCGCGCGGGTCTTCTCGCCTCGCGAGATTTCGCTGATTCAGGGGAGCGGCCATCCCACCCTCACGCTCTGGCGGCTTTGGGCGGCGAAAGAGGCGGCGTACAAGTCCCTGTCGAAGGCGGAGTCCCTCGCGGGCTTCTCCCCGGCGCGCTTCGAGGTCGATGGGAATCAGGTGAGTGCGGCCGGATGGCGACTCGTCTGCGAGTGGAAGAGGGGCGACGGCTTCGTCCATTGCGTGGCGGGGCCCGACCTGGAAGCGCTCGAGAATGCCCGCGTGCGCGTGGAGCGCCTCGAGCCGGGAGCCGACCCCGAGCCGATTCCCCCCGACCCGCGGGAGGCCGTGTCGTGCCATTCCCCTGAGTCCTTCGCCGTCCGGGCCCTCGCGCG